>JBOGSE010000001.1:0-1967 GCA_050694895.1 bacterium
CGACGCCGAGCTTCGCGCCCAGATGGCCGACCGTCTGAAAGAACGCTTTGAGCGGTTCGGCGGCATCCTCCAGCCGCTTCAGGTGCGTGATGAACCGGCTGCCTTTCACCACGAACCGGAAGTGCGCCGGCGTCGCGCGGCGCCACGCCTCACACGTAGCTTTGGGCGGGGTGCGGTAGAAGGTGACATTCAGCTCTACCGTCGGGAAAGTGGACGCGTAGTGGCTCAGCCACTGATCACGGCGCAAGTCCTCCGAATACAGCACGCCACGCCAGTGATCGTACGCGAAGCCCGATGTGCCGATCGCGACGGTCATCTTTGGCCGCATCTCCCCCTATTTCGTGCCGAAGAGACGGTCTCCCGCATCGCCCAACCCCGGCACGATGTACCCCTTGTCGTTCAGGTGGCTGTCTACGGCGCCGGTATAGATGTCGACATCGGGGTGACTCCCATGCACCTTCGCGATGCCCTCTGGCGCGGAGATAATGGCCATGACCTTGAGATTTCGGCATCCACGCTTCTTGAGGGTGTCAATCGCCGCGACGGCCGACCCGCCGGTCGCCAGCATCGGATCGAGGATCATGGCCTCGCGGTCGGCGATGTCAGGGGGAAGTTTCGCATAGTAGCCCACCGGCTGCAGAGTGTCGTGCTCCCGGTAGATGCCGATGTGCCCCACCCGCGCGGTGGGAATCAGGCGCGTGATCGCTTCCTCCATCACCAGCCCCGCCCGCAGGATCGGGATCACGGCGATCTCCTGCCCGGCGATCGACCAGCCGGTCGTCTTCGCGAGCGGCGTCTGGACTTCGACCTGTCGCACCGGGTGGCTGCGCGTCGCCTCATACGCCATGAGCATCGCCAGCTCGCGGGTCAGTTCGCGGAACTCTTTGTGTCCGGTGCTCTGATCCCGAAGAATGGTGAGCTTGTGGCGTATCAGCGGGTGGTCGAAGACGTGCACATTCGGCATGAGCAGCCTCCCTGAAGGCGGGTCGGGCGCGCTTACCGAACATCAACGATAGCACACCGGCGCCGATCTTCGGGAGGTCCTGCGATGCTGTTGGAGACACACGATCCGGAACTGGCCGCCATCATGCGCCGCGAGCGCGCGCGGCAGCGTGACGGGGTGGAACTCATTCCGTCCGAAAACTATGTCTCGGCCGCCGTGCTCGAGGCGATGGGCAGCATTTTGACAAACAAGTATTCTGAGGGCTATCCCGGCCGGCGTTACTATGGCGGCAACGAGCATATCGATGAGGTCGAGCGCCTGGCCCAGAACCGCGCGCGGACGCTGTTCGGCGTCCCGCATGCCAATGTCCAGCCATACTCCGGAAGCCCGGCGAACCTGGCGGTCTACCTGGCGACGTGCGAGCCCGGGGACGTCATCATGGGCCAGAACCTGCCCGACGGGGGGCATCTGACCCACGGGTGGAAAGTGAGCGCGACCGGCACGTACTACAAGAGCGTGCCCTACCACGTGCGGCCCGACGGCTACATCGACTTCGATGACGTCTGGCGCCTGGCACGCGAGCACCGCCCGAGGCTGATCTGGTGCGGGGCGACGGCGTACGTGCGGGAGTTCCCATTTGAGGAATTTGCGAACGTCGCCGATGAGGTCGGTGCGTATTTTGCAGCCGACATCGCGCACGTCGCGGGGCTAGTCGCCGGCGGCGCGCACCCGAGCCCGGTCCCGCACGCGCACATCATCACGACCACCACGCACAAGACCCTGCGCGGGCCCCGCGGCGCGATGATCCTGGTGAGCGACCGCGGCGTCGCCAGGGATCGCGAATTACCCGAGAAGATCGACCGGGCAATCTTTCCAGGCCTGCAGGGCGGGCCACACGATCACACCACGGCGGCCATCGCGGTGGCGCTGGGTGAAGCGGCGCTGCCGGAGTTCAAAGTCTACGCGACGCAGATCGTCGCCAACGCGAAAGCGTTCGCGGCGGCGCTCCTCGGAGGCGGGTTCA
>JBOGSE010000002.1:0-2337 GCA_050694895.1 bacterium
AGGGCGAGATGGTGCGCGACCCGGCGGTGCCGGACCTGCCGACGGTGTACGAGGTGTACCAGCAGGTGTATGGGCGCAAGCCCGACGGGCTGCTGCGGTGGAAGGCGTACCGGGCGCTCGTGGCGGCCTCGTGGACGTACGGGCGAGGGCTGTGGGTGCCGGAGGGGACGCCGCCCGACGCGCTGCGGGCGCTGCACGGCGCGGTCGACCGGATGAACCGGGATCGGGAGTTTCAGGAGCAGGCGAAGAAGTTGATGGAAGGGTATCCGCTGCTGCGGGGCGACACCGTGGAGCGGCAGGTGCACCGATCCCTGGGCGTGACTCTTGATGTGGCCAAGTACGTGCGCGATCTGATGCAGGAGAAGTATGGCGTCTCGATCTGAGGGAGGTGGAGTGAAATGCGCGTGATCGTCCTGGTTGTCATCCTCGCCCTCGCGATTGCCTTGCAGGCGCCGGGGTATGGGCAGACGTCCTATTATGCCGGCAAGACGATCGAGCTGCTGGTGCCGAGCGCTGTGGGCGGGGCGACCGACATCCTCAACCGGTTCCTGGCGCCGTTCCTGGAGAAGAATATGCCCGGCGGCGCCACCGTGCGCATCCGCAACATGCCCGGTGGTGGAACCATACTCGGGATGAACTGGTTTGCGGCGAACGCGAAGCCCGACGGGATGACGGTTCTGGCGAGCACCGTCGCGTCCAAGGTCGCGTACATGCTAGAGAACCCCGTGGTCCGGTACGACTTCCGGAAGATGAAGCTGGTGGCGATCAATGGGAGCGGGGCGGTCTTCTACGCGTCGCCACGCGGCGGGATGCGGAGCGCCGCCGACTTCGCTAAAGCTCAGGGCGTAATCTTCGGCAGCAACACTCCGCCCGGCGTGGAACTGCCGGCGCTCATCGCGTTCGAGTTGTTCGGGATGAACCCCAAGGTGGTTTTCGGCTTTGAGTCCCGCGGGCCGATCCGGCTGGCGTTTGAGCGCGGCGAGCTCAACGCCGATTTCCAGGCGACGTTCGTCTACAACTCGCAGGTGCTGCCGCAGGTGCAGGACCGGAAGGTCCTCGGGCTGATGACGCTGGGGTTTATCAACGAGAAGGGCGAGATGGTGCGCGACCCCGCGGTGCCGGATCTGCCGACGGTGTACGAAGTCTATCAGCAGGTGTATGGGCGGAAGCCTGAAGGGCTGTTGCGGTGGAAGGCCTTCCGGGCGCTGGTGGCAGCGTCGTGGACGTACGGGCGCGGGTTGTGGGTGCCGGAAGGGACGCCGCCTGAAGCCCTGCGCGCGCTGCACGAGGGCATCGACCGGATGAACCGGGACCGCGAGTTCCAGGAGCAGGCAAAGAAACTGATGGAAGGGTATCCTCTGCTGCGCGGTGACAAGGTTGAGGCACAGGTGCACAAGTCGCTGCGCGTGACGTTGGACGTCACCAAGTACATCCGGGAGCTAATGCGAGAGAAGTACGGCCAGACGATCTGAGTCCACGCCGACGCAGGCGTCGCAGATGCTTCCAGGAGGCGATTACATTCGGACGGGCCTCGAAGATCTTGCCCGTGGGGTCGAATCTGTTCCGGCACTGCTCGTGTCCATCGGCGCGCCGCGCCTGCGGAGGCTCGGATTCGTAGTTGAGAATCCCATCCCTTCACCGGAGCACCGCCTCTATGAGCTCCTCCGCCAAACTGACCCCGATGGAGCGCATTCCAGGTACAATGCCCTGATCCGTCGGCTGGTCAGCTTCGAGCGCGCGGCGGAATGCGCGCGCTAGCTGACGCCGACCGCGTCCGGCGCTTCATGAGAGCGTGTGGTCTTG
The DNA here is from genome assembly GCA_050694895.1 of bacterium. Lineage (GTDB taxonomy): Bacteria > Sysuimicrobiota > Sysuimicrobiia > Sysuimicrobiales > Humicultoraceae > JBQTJP01. The sequence goes on from JBOGSE010000002.1 coordinate 1,804, forward strand.
AGGCTCCGACCGAGACGCGAGTGTACTTCACAGGCGGTGCGACTGCCGTGCTGTTGGGCTGGCGGCCAACTACCATCGATGTGGACATCAAGATCATCCCAGAGAGCGACGAATTGCTGCGCGCGATCCCGCGGATCAAGGAAAGCCTCAGTATCAATGTTGAGCTGGCCTCGCCAGCAGACTTCATCCCCGTGCCGCCGGGGTGGGAGGAGCGGAGCCGCTTCATTGCCCATGAAGGCAGCGCAGCCTTCTATCACTTCGATCTCTACGCGCAGGCTCTGGCCAAGGTCGAGCGGGGGCATGCCCAGGATGCTGAGGACGTCCGAACCATGCTTCAGTTAGGGTTAATCGAGCCCGATCGTGCCCTGCAGTACTTCGAAGCGATCGAGCAGGAACTGTATCGTTTCCCTGCCATCGATCCCCCCTCGCTGCGCAAGGCTGTAGAAGCGATCTTCGGCGGGCGCTAGGGCCCTGAGACAACCGGAAGGGTGAGCAGGTCCGGAACGTCATGCTCACCGAACCAGATGGTGCCGG
>JBOGSE010000003.1:0-1792 GCA_050694895.1 bacterium
AGAAGGTCGCTCACCTCCACCAGCGTGCGAATTTGCTCCTCATCCAGCAGCCCGCCCCGGCCGCGTGGTTCGGTCATCATTTCCAGAACGAGGTGACGGAAGTAGCCGAAGGCCTCGGCCGCATCCGCCGGCGTCAAACCGGCCTGCTGGAGTTCTCGACCGTACTCGTGTCCCTGATCTTCAAGCCGTGCTTTGATGCTCTTGCGGGCCCTCGTATCGGCGACGAACTGGACGACATCTGCCAGAAGCCTGCGGCCTCGGTCGCGGGCCTTCGCCCGCAGGGCCTCGTCAAGCGCAGCGAACCAGGGACGGTCGTGAAGCGCCTGCGCCGGGGCCGCGGCCAGCACTCTGGCGCTGCGGCGTTCGACGAGATGTCCCAGATCTTCGACCTTCGGAGTGTCGTGCTGGATCAAGGCGCGCAGGTCGTCCTCTTGGAATCGCCGGTGGCCCCCCGGTGTCCTGAATGTCTTCACCTTGCCGGTATCGGCCCAATGCCGCAGTGTCGCTTCATCGACGCCGAGAAGCGACGCCGCTTCACCCAGCGAGAGCCAGCGTGTCATCGTGAGGTCGGCCCGAGAATTCTGTGTGAATCTACGTAATCCTCTTTAATCTTTCCCATACACCCGAACGCCTACCCGGGCTCTCCGATAGACAGAGTGGGAGTCCACGTGCTGGCTGCGGTACAGAGCGCCACCATCGTCGGTCTAGAGGCGCTGCCCGTCTCGGTAGAGGTCGACGTCGGAGTCGGTCTGCCGTCGTTTTCTATCGTCGGGCTTCCCGATGCGGCGGTATGCGAAGCCCGAGAGCGCGTGCGGTCGGCGATTCGCAATTCGCAGTACGAGATACCGCCGCGACGCACCGTGGTGAACCTGGCGCCGGGCGATCGGCGCAAGGAAGGTCCGGCGCTCGATCTGCCGATAGCGCTGGCGATCCTGATCGCGACGGGACAGCTGCGGCAAGACGTCGTCACCGGGTATCTCGCTGTCGGCGAGCTTGCGCTCGATGGCGCGCTGCGACCGGTGCCCGGTGTGCTCTCCATCGCGCAGACGGCCGCGGCCATGCGCGCGCGTGGGCTACTTGTGCCCGAGATCAGCGGCCCCGAAGCCGCCGTCGTCGAGGAGGTGCAGGTCTATGCGCTGTCGTCGTTGCGGGCCGCGATCGAGCACCTCACCGGAGTCCGGGCCGTGCCACGATCGGCCGGGGCCATGCTCGAGGAGCCCTCGGAGCAATCGGCATCTGTCGATCTTGTCGATGTCCGCGGACAGCCTGCCGCCCGTCGCGCCCTCGAGATTGCCGCGGCGGGCAATCTCAACCTGCTGCTCATCGGGCCGCCGGGGACGGGCAAGACGATGCTCGCGCGGCGTCTCCCGACGATCCTCCCGCCGCTGTCGCGCGCGGAGTCGATTGAGGTGACGAAGATCTACAGCGTCGCGGGCGCGCTGCCCGCCCGCACGCGTCTGGTGACTCGACGGCCGTTTCGGGCGCCGCACCACACGGCAAGCGCTGCCGCAATCGTGGGCGGCGGTTCGGGGCCTCGGCCTGGAGAGATCACGCTCGCGCATCACGGCGTGTTGTTTCTCGACGAGCTGCCGGAATTTCGCACCGACGTGCTCGAAGGGCTGCGACAGCCGCTTGAAGACGGCGCAGTGGTCATTGCGCGCGCGCATGGTGCGGTTCGGTTTCCCGCTCGGTTCGCGCTCGTGGGCGCCATGAATCCCTGCCCGTGTGGCTACCGGGGCGATCCGCGCCGGGAATGCAGCTGCACGCCCGCGCAGGTGCAGCGGTATCTGGC
>JBOGSE010000004.1:0-3044 GCA_050694895.1 bacterium
TTGACCATGTTTGATCCCTCGGCCCCTGAGCGCCGGCGTTCGCGCGCTCGGCGAGCGTGATGCGAACCATGCGGATGGAGCGGATGCTGCCGGGCGTGACCAGATCGGTGACGACCGCGCCGCTGACGTTGTAGTACGTGAAAGTGAGTGACAGGATCGCGATCGACGTAGGGTCGGTCACGCTGGAGGTCTGCGTGCTGGCGCCAACCGTGCAGTTCGTCACGCGCTCCTCGACGACGTTGACGGGCGACCCATTGACGACTTCGGTGCCGATCTGATAGCCGATCGTCTCCGACGTGCCGTCCACGGCGACGTCGGTGTTGAAGTACAGGCGCGTCGCGGTCGGGGTGTACGCCGCGTCCTCGACGACGATGGCGTCGCGGCACCGTGGCAGCGCGCTGCCGGTGTTCACCGCGTAGCCCGCCTGGCGGATGCGGTCGCCGAGCCACTGCACGACGAGGCGTCCGTGCTGCTGGTTGTGAATCATGCTGTCGACGAGCAGCCGCGAGCGCACGGCCGTGCCGATCGCCAGATAGATCGTGGACATCAACAGCGTCCCGATCGTCAGCGCGGCGAGCACCTCGATGAGGCTCGTGCCCCGTTCGTTGCACCTGCGCGAGGTGACCGCGGGACTCATGGAAACACCAGGTCGGTGACGTATGTCGTCAGGGCCATGAACGGCGGGGTGACGCCCACTTTGTACAGCGTGATGTCGAGCTGCTTCAGGCCGGCGTAGGCGGTCGTCGAGACCTGGATGCTCGCGCTGCTGAATGCTGCGGGCATGCAGGGCTCCGGCGATGCACAGCTCGCGGCGGTCTCGGTCCACGTGCCGGAGATGCTGTATCCCTGGTTACGAAGGTAGTCCACGTACGCCTGGGTCCACGCCGCGCCCAGCGAGTGGTCTCCGGTCTCGTCCGCCCGGCTGATCGCGGCCATGAACGCCTGGCTCAGCAGCACGACGATCGCGGCGAGCAGGATCATGCCGACCATGACCTCGAGCAGGGTAAAACCCCGCTCGGCATTTCGCGTGCGAGGGGCCGCGGCGTTCATCAATCGGTCCTGACACGACCGGTGACCGACGACACCGAGATCTGTTTCGTCCGGCTGGTCACCGTGCTGGTCAGAGTGATCGTCCCCGCGGAAGCGGTCGTCCCGAGCGTCGAGAAGGTGATCGTCTGTGTGCTGCTCGTGATGTCTGTGGGAAACGTGCCGACTTTCACGGTCGCGCCGCCGGCGGTGACGGAGTACGATCCGCTGGTGAAGGTGGCGACGACACTCTGGCGTCGTGCGACGCTCAGCTGCTGGCCGGCCCGCAGGTCGTTGGCAATGGTATCCGTCCACTGCTGCAGACGCTGGTTGCTCAGAAAGTCCAGGTATTGTGTCAGGCCTGTGCTGAGCATGAGGACGGCGAGGGAGCCGACGATGACGAGCTCGATGAGGGTCAGGCCCCGCTGAGAGTGCGCAGACGCCATTACAGCCTCCAGTGCTCTTCCGGCACTGAGGATGGTTTCTATACCCCGGTGAAAGGTTCTGCCCAACTCGCCCGGGCGTTTAGACTTAGACGACGGGGGTGCGGAGCAGCTCCTCGCGGGTGGCGCGCGCCAGCGCGCGCAGGGCGGGCATCGGCAGACCTTCCAGCTGCATCAGGACCTCGGCGCTCTGTAGAATTGTACGCTGGAGGTCGCCTTCCTCCGAATCCGTTTCCGCGACCAGACGCATCCATTCAGTGCCCCTGGCCCAGGCCTCCACAGCCTCTGCCCGCCGCTCGGCGGGGGCGGGGGTAACGCGCCGGCGGGCACGGTCCCATTCGGTCCTGAACTCGAGCGCGACCGGATCGGGGTCGAGCCCGAACTCGCGCTCCAGGCGCGCGATGTCGTCGATGACCCGCGAGAGCCCGGCCAGCCTGGCCCGCGTGCCGCCTCCCCGGGGAGGCCGCTCCGTGCCCAGAGCCGCGGCGGCGGCGGCGAGGCGCGGCCCTGTGGCCGGAATTTGCTGGCGTCTCACCAGTTCGGCCAGGATCAAGAGCCGCCGATGCCGCAGCCGCATGGCCCACCTGCCTTCTGCCGTGAGCCTCGCGCCGCGATCGAGGTAGCCGAGGGTCTGTAAAACTGCGCCGTGGAGCAGGAAGGCCATGGTCAGCCCATCGCGCGCGCGCGCGGCCGCCCTGGCAATCTCGCCGTCGGGCAGGTGGCGCGGGATGCGCGGGCGAGCGCCCACCTGGCCCTGATAGGCGGCGAGCGATCGCTGGACTTCGGCGAGTGCCTCTTCGAGCGTGCGCCGCGCCAGCAGGTTGAGCACCTGCGTGTACGAGGGTGCAAATGCGGAGACGACGGGTTCGGCGTCGGCCTCGGCCATGGCCAGGCCGATCGCCGCTTCGTCTCTTCCGGCTGCGGGTGTCACGACGATCCCAACACGGTCGCGCCCGCGGCGACCCGCCCGTCCGGCCATCTGCTGGAACTCGGTCGCCGAGAGCGACACGGGCCCGTCCGGGCTGTTCCGCACGAGGGTGCTCAGGGCCACGGTCCTGGCGGGCACATCGAGCCCGCTGGCCAGTGTGGTTGTCGCGGCGACCGCGCGGATCAGCCCACGCGCAAGCAGATCTTCCACGGCCAGGCGCCATCCCATGAGATGTCCCGCGTGGTGCGGCGCGACGCCTGCCTGGATCAACGTATGCCGGAACCGGTGTCCCAGCAAAGTCGGGTATTCAGCCTCCCAGGCGTTCAGCGCCCGCGTCCGCTCCTCGGCGCCGGGCGGGCGCACGGGGGACAACTCACGCGCCGCGACGTCGCACTCCTTTCGCGAAGGAAAGAACAGAATGGCCGGCAGCAGGCGCGCGGCGTCCAACTGCCGCATTAACTCCAGCAGCCACCCCTGCCGGCGGATGCCGGGCCGCACCCGACCCGCCATGTCCGGTGGCAGAAGGCGGCCGCGTGCGTCGGCCAGCAGCAACCGGAGCGGCACCGGACGTTCATCCTCGCGGACGACCTGCGGCGCCTTGCCGCGAACCGAGTGCAGCCAGCCGGCCAGTTCCTCGGCGTTCGGAA
>JBOGSE010000005.1:0-1158 GCA_050694895.1 bacterium
GTACGCCGAGCGCAGCTTGTTACGAGACCAGGAACCGGCCACGACGCGATAGCGGACCAGGTCCTTCCGCAGGCCGTGGGCGATGAAACCTCTCTTGAGAATCTTGAGCCACAGGGCGAAGTCGTCGTAGTAGGTTCGAGTCATCCGCACGTCGCCGATCTTCTGACGGTCCACGATGACGGTGGATGTCGCCAGGGCATTGTGCTTCAGGAGTTTGCGATAGTCCAGTTCAGGAGGGATGGGAATGGCCGGACTGATGAGCTCGCCGGTCTCCGAGATGCGGCGATACTGCGTGTAGGAGAGCGGCGCGTCCCGATCCCGCATGAAGCGGATCTGCGCCTCGAGCTTGCCCGGCAGCCACAGGTCGTCGCTATCGAGGAACGCGACGTAACGACCGGCCGCCGCTTCCAGCGCCGTGTTGCGGGCCGCCGCGGGTCCACCGTTCTCCTCACGCTGAATCAAGCGGACCCGTGCATCGGCGTCGGCGAGGGACCGAACGACGTCCACCGTGTCGTCTTTCGAGCGGTCGTCCACGACGAGCATCTCGAGGTCCCCCAACGTTTGTGCCAGGACCGACCGCGCGGCTTCGGCGATGAAGCGGCTGGCGTTGAACGCTGGGGTAATGACAGAGACCGAAGGTGCCATCGGCCTACACCGTCCTGCCGGCCGATTCGCGCTGTGACGGCGAGGACACGATATACCTGAGGAGGGACTCAGCAAACGCGGAGCACCCTGCCTCATCCGTTGCATAGAGTTCGCCGGGATACGATCGATCCCAGACCTGCTGGAAATACCCGTAGATGTCCCCGGACGACCGCGGCGGAGCGGCCATGACCTCGCGCAGCGCCTCGCCGATCTCATCCAGAGAGCCGACCGCTCGCACCAGACCGGACCGTCTGTAGAACGAGTCCCCCAGCGCCACAACCGGCCGGTTGAGCAGGATGGCTTCGGCGCCGGATTTTGAGTTCACGGTCACGACGGCATCCGCGCGCCGGAGGACGTCGAAGTTGCTGATCGACGGCCGCAGGAGTACGAGCGCATCGTGCCGGCGCAGGAGGTCCGCCACGCGGCCGTAGTCTACACCACCGACCATCGCGGGATGCTCTTTGATCGCCAGACGGTGCGTGATGGGAACCGTCCGCGCCAGGTAGTCTAACA
>JBOGSE010000006.1:0-1275 GCA_050694895.1 bacterium
CCGCCATCGTCCTGGTGATCCTGATCTCGATGGGCGCCGTCGTCTTCGCCCGGGTCCACAGCGCGCCGCCCTCTAACGCGCTGGTCGTCGACGTGCGCGCCGAGCAGTTCGCCTGGCTCGCGCGCTACCCCGGCCCCGATGGCGTCTTCGGCCGCGTTGACCCGGCGCGCATCAACCTCCGGGAGAACCCGATGGGCCTGGATCCCGCCGACCCCGCCGGCGCCGACGACATCGTCACCCGTGAGTTGCACCTGGTCGCGGATCGGCCGGTACGCGTGCGGCTGCGCGCCAAAGATGTCCTGCACAGCTTCTTCGTGCCGCAGTTTCGCGTCAAGCAGGACGCCGTGCCCGGCATGACCGTGGAGACCTGGTTCACGCCGACCAGGGCCGGCGACTACGAGATCGCGTGCGCGGAACTGTGCGGGGTGGGTCACTACGTCATGCGGGGCAAGGTCAAGGTTGAATCCCAGCAGGCGTTCGACGCCTGGCTGGCCCTGCAGAAGAAGTAGGCTGATAGGCGCAGGAGGATCGTGCCGATGGCCGTCACGCACGAACACGCGCACGCCGAGCATCACCTCAGCTTCGTGCAGCGCTACATCTTCAGCCAGGACCACAAGATCATCGGCATTCAGTACATGATGACCTCGTTCGTCATGGCCCTGATCGGCGGGTTCCTGGCGATGCTGATCCGCATGCAGCTGGGTTGGCCCGGCGCCAAGTGGGGGCTGGCCGCGCTGCTCTTCCCAGGCGGCTTCACCGCGTCGGGCGTGTTGAAGCCCGACTTCTACCTGGCCGTGGTCACGATGCACGGGACGATCATGATCTTCTTCGTGCTGACCACGATCCTCTCCGGAGGGTTCGGCAACTTCCTGATCCCCCTGCAGATCGGCGCGCGCGACATGGCGTTCCCCTGGCTGAACATGATATCGTACTGGCTGTATCCGCCGGCGCTCGTCGTGCTGCTGGCCTCGTTCCTTGTCGCCGGCGGCGCGGCCGGCGGCGGGTGGACGGCCTATCCCCCCTTGAGTGCCTTGCCCGGAGCCGCACCCGGGTCGGGCCTGGGGCAGACGCTGTGGCTCATCAGCCTGGCCATCCTGATCGTCGCGTTCCTTTTCGGATCGCTGAACTACATCACGACGATCCTGAATATGCGGGCCCGCGGCATGACGATGATGCGCATGCCGTTGACGATCTGGGGGCTGTTCGTCACGGCGATCCTGATGCTGCTCTCGTTCCCGGTCCTGTTTGCGGCGGTGATCCTGCTCCTGTTCGACC
>JBOGSE010000007.1:0-1352 GCA_050694895.1 bacterium
AGCATCAAGCGCCGTGAAGATCCACGGCTGATCACCGGGCAGGGGCGTTTCACCGACAACGTCAAGCTGGCGGGGCTTGCGTACGCGGCCTTCGTCCGCAGCCCGCATGCGCATGCCAGGATTGTTGCGATCAACACCGCCGATGCCAAGGCGACTCCCGGCGTCGTCGCCGTGTTCACCGGCAGGGACCTGGCCGACAGCCGTGTCGGGACAATGCCGTGCGCATGGCTGCTGCCGGATCTGAAGATCCCCGCCTTCCAAGCAGTCGCCGTCGACAAGGTGTACTTCGCCGGGCATGCCGTCGCCCTGGTGGTCGCGGACAGCCCGTACGCGGCCCGCGACGGTGCCGAGGCCGTCAAGGTGGAGTACGAGGTCCTACCGCCCGTCATCGACACCGAAGGGGCGCTGCGGGCCGGCACGCCGCAGATCCATGAGAACGCGCCCGAGAACGTGGCCTTCCGATGGTCGATTGGTGACAAGGGCAAGACCGCAGAGGCGATCAAGGGCGCGCACACGGTCGTCAAGCAGCGGTTCATCAACCAGCGCCTGATCGCCAACGCCATGGAGCCACGGTCGTGCGTGGCGCAGTATCAGGCCCCGACCGAGGAACTCACCCTCTGGCTCACCTCGCAACTTCCACACGTGATCCGGCTGCTGCTTGGCGCGTTCGTGCTGGGGATCCCGGAGCACAAACTCCGGGTGATCTCCGATGACGTCGGCGGGGGGTTTGGCTCTAAGATGCATCTCTACCCGGAGGAAGTGGCCGTGTCCTGGGCAACGAAACGGCTGGGGCGGCCGGTGAAGTGGACCGCCGAGAGACGGGAGAGCTATCTCACCGATGCCCAAGGCCGCGACCACGTTACCGAGGCCGAGATGGCTACCGATGCCGCGGGCAGGATCACCGCTCTGCGGGTGAAGACCATTGCGAACATGGGCGCGTTCCTTTCGACCTTCGCGCCGTTGATCCCCACCTACCTCTACGGGACGGTGCTTTCAGGAGAATACGAGATCCCGACTATCTGGTGCGAGGTCACCGGGGTATTTACCAACACTACCCCCGTCGACGCCTACCGGGGCGCGGGGCGGCCTGAGGCAACCTATGTCATGGAGCGTATGGCAGACCTTTCGGCCAGAGCGAGGGGGACAGACCCGGCCGAGTTCCGGCGGAAGAACTTCATTCCACCTGAGAAGTTCCCGTATCAGACGCCTGTGGCCTTCATGTACGACAGCGGCAACTACGCGGGCACGCTCGATCGTGCCCTCCAGATGCTGGACTACCCGCGGGCGCGCGAGGAGCAGGCGAAGGCCCGCGCCGAGGGGCGACTGGTAGGGATTGGCTTCTCGACGTACAT
>JBOGSE010000008.1:0-2994 GCA_050694895.1 bacterium
TGAACAACAGCGCATGGGCGTCGCCGAGCACCAGATTGTACTCGACGCCTGGGAGCGGCTCGCCGATCCAGTGAATCGAGCCGCGGTCCACGGTCAGTGCGGGTGCGATGCGCCGCGAGGCCTCGCGAAGGCGCCTGTAGGCTTCGTGCTCGGTCAGGGCCATGCGCACCTCATTGTAGCGCATCGCCCGCAGAGCGGCATCCGACCGGAGGCGCAAGGCCCTCCCGCGCCGAAAAGGGTATGCCATGGACTGGGCGCATCAGTGGACACTGGCATTGCCGTACGCGGAGTTCCTGAACCGGCACGGGGAGCCGCGCCATCGCGAGCGGTGGCAGCGGATCTACGATGAAGTGTCCCTCTCTGACGCACAACGCGCGCTGCTGGCATCCTTCACGCGCCAGATGCACCTTCTGTGCGTCGCGGGCGCCTGGTGCGGCGACTGCGTGCTGCAGTGCCCCATCTTCGAACGCATTCGAGAGGCTTCACCGACGATCGAGGTCCGATTCATGGATCGCGATGCGCACCCCGACGTCCAGGACGCTCTGGTCATGAACGCCGGCCGGCGCGTACCGGTCGTCGTCTTTCTCAGTGAAGACTTCGAAGAATGCGGCCGCTACGGCGAGCGGACCATCTCGATGTATCGCAAGATGGCGGCCGATCGCTTGGGCCCCGCGTGTCCCACGGGCATCGTGCCTCCTGGTGAAAACTACACGGATGCCGTAACCGCCGACTGGATGGACGAGATCGAGCGCGTGCAACTGCTGCTGCGCCTCTCGCCTCGCCTGCGCAAACAGCATGACGACTGACCGCAGGCCCTCGATCGAGACGCGGCAGATCGTCATCCATCCGGGGTTCGCGCGTCTGCGCGGCGGGTTGATCGTGTCCTGCCAGGCTCGACCCGACAACCCTCTGCATGGCCCGGCGTTCATGGCCGCGATGGCCAGGGCGGCGGAAGACGGCGGAGCGGTCGGCGTTCGCATCAACGGCCCCAACGATATCAAAACTACGCGCGCCGCGACCTCGCTTCCGGTGGTCGGGCTCTTCAAACACGCCTACGGTGATTCCGCGGTCACGATCACGCCCACATTTGGGGAAGCCTCCGCGGTTGCCGCGGCGGGCGCCGCGATCGTTGCCATCGATGCAACCAGGCGCCGGCGGCCCGACGGCGTGCCGCTGGCGGCACTGATCGCGCGGATTCGCGAGGAGCTCGGGCTGCCCGTGCTTGCAGATATCGCGGATCTGGGCGATGCTCTGGCCGCGGAGGACGCGGGCGCCAGCGCCGTGGCGACAACGCTCTCCGGCTATCTCGATCCGGCGATCCCGCCGCCGGAAGAGCCGGACCTCGACCTGATCGCCCTGCTGGCCGGCAGGCTGCGCGTGCCGGTCATCGCCGAGGGCAGGATCACGACGCCCGCTCAGGCACGCGAGGCGCTGGATCGCGGGGCGTTCGCAGTCGTGGTGGGCACCGCCATCACGAACCCCCGTGAGATCACGCGGCGGTTCGTCGAGGCGCTGGCGCCCGTAGATCCATCCCCCTGACGCGATGAGGCAGGCCAGCACGATGAACCTGGCCGCCGCGGTCGGCGCCGCACTCGGCGACGGCGGCCCGGCGGTCGCAGACGTCCAGCGGGCGCTGCTGCGCCTGGGCTACTATGGCATCCGGTTCGCCATTGACGGCGTCTTCGGGCGCAACACCCTGGGCGCGGTGCTGGCATGCAAGTACGATCTGGTCACCAGCTACGGCATGAAACGCCGCGTCCTGCGGTATGCGCCCGAGGCCGGGAACCGCGCCAGTCTGATCGCGTCGGGCTCGGTGACGGCGACGTTTGCCGATACCTTGCAGACCATGCTGGAGGGAAGCACCCTGGGCGGCCTGGAAGCGTGGCGCGTACCAACGCGCACCGACGTAAAGGACGCGGACCTTGACCTCCGCGCGTTTGTCAACGATGAAGCCAGGGGGCCAGACCCCTTTCCGCCGCAGCTCTTCTGGGAAATCCTCGGCGTGGAGAGCGGCGGAGATCACTTCGACCGGTTCGGCAACGTGAAGTTCGGGGTGGACTGGCAAGGCAGTGCTTACACGCAGGTCGTGAACTTCACACCCGAGGCGTCGCGCGAGCCCTGGGTACGCTCACGGGGTTGGGGCCTGTCACAGTACACGCCTTACCGCGTGGCGGCGCTGCCCCGCCCCATGCCGGATTACATTCTGTCGGTGCGGGCCAACGCGCGGACGGCCCTCGCGCTCTTCCGGCGGAAGTTTGCGGTCTTCACACGTCGCAACCCGTGCTCGTACCCGTCGGTCGCGGCACCGTCGTACGACTGCCGGAGGTGCCTGCGCTCGCGTGGCTTCGATCCCGTCGCCTACAGCGATCATCTGCAGCAGCCGTGCTCATGGATCAAGGCCGTCTGGGCCTACAACGGCCTGACCGCCCCCGGCAGGAAGTACATGGAACGGGTGGTGCGCAATCTCCTGAGATAACACAACTACGCATCTCGCCGCTGCACGTGAGCGTGCTCTACTGGGAAGTCTACGCCGAACCTCTCGCGCAATAACTCCATGTCGCGGATGTGCTTGTCGCGCAGTTCGTAGCCCGTGTGACACAACATCAGAACCGAGGGCGACAAGCATCGAACCTCTAACGTCCCAATTTTTCCCTTACCGGTGAAGCCCTCGGCCGGGTACACCCAGTTTTCACCGTTCTCCATCCTGTAAATCCCGTTACCGTGCTCGTCCAACCGAGCGACATGGACATCGATCTCCCGCCCGACGGGATCCCTCAACACGAAGCTAGTGGCTGTGCCTTCAGCGAGCTCAAAGCCTGCCCGGCTCAAGATCTCTCTCATCCGAGCGACGTCCTCGGCTCGGACGACCACGTCGACATCCTTATGAGGACGGGTCTGCTCCTCGAGCAGGGCATCGACCCCCCATCCTCCATCGAGCCATACCAGTATCCCGTTCTCCTCGAGGTGTCGGTAGAGCGTGATGACATCATCGGC
>JBOGSE010000009.1:0-5861 GCA_050694895.1 bacterium
CCTGTGGCCGCGCGGGCGAATGTCCCGTTCGTTGCGTCTGTCGCGTGGCTCGTCTCTGTGGTCGCGGTTCTCAAAGAAAAGTGGGACGCCCCGGCTGACCACGAGGTCAACGAGACTGCCGGCGCGCACGCGGGCGCCCGGCGCGGGCTTCTGAGACAGAACAGTCCCCGCGGGCGCCAGGGCGTCCACGTAGGTGATCCTGCCGATCCCCAAACGTGCATGAGCGGTAAGGGCCGAAGCGCGATCGAGCAACCGGCCGCGCAGATTCGGCACCGCGATCATCTCTGGTCCCAGGCTTAGAACGATCTCGACGACCGACCCCGGAGTGGCGCGCTGTCCGGGCGATGGCGACTGCTCGATCACCGTGTTCGCGGCGTGGTTCACGCTGAACCGTTTTCCCGCGACGGCAATCGTGAGCCTGCGCTGCCCGGCCCGTTCCTGAGCGGCGGCCAGGGGAAGCCCGCGGAACTCCGGAATCATCGTCGCGCGGCCGGGCAGGCCCAGGGTCAGCCAGCCGACGAACACGAGCCCCAGAAGCGCCATCAGGGGCAGCGCGGCGATCAGCGAGGTCAAGCCTTCTCGTCGATGCGGACCGCGCTCACCCATCGGCGTGCCTCTCACTCCTCTACGGCGGCCAGGGCCGCCTGCAGAACACGGCGCGCCAGCGGGGCGGCGTCCTGCCCCCCGACTCCTCCATGCTCGAGCACGACGGCGACCGCCACGCGCGGGGCCTGTGCCGGCGCGAACCCAATGAACCAGGCGTGCGACCGGCCGACCGGCACCGTGGCGGTCCCGGTCTTCCCGGCGACCACGACACGGGGCAGCCGGGCCGCTCCGCCGGTGCCGTTTCGCACAACCTCGATCATTGCCTCGGTCACGATTTCCGCCGTCACGGTGGCGATGACGGACCTTCCAGGGGCTGGGCGATGTTGCTCGATGATGTCCCCGTCTGGCGTCCTCACTTCGCGGACCAGATACGGGACCGGCATCGTGCCCCGTCGCGCAAAGGCCGCCGCCACGAGCGCCATCTGCAGAGGCGAGACGGTCAGACTCCCCTGACCGAAGGCCATCTGCGCGACGCCCCCTCCGCGCACTTCGTCGATCGGCGGCAGATGCCCGGCGGTGGCCGGGACCTCGAGGGATGCTGCTTCACCGAGGCCGAACCGTCGCGCGGCCTCCAGCAACGCATCCCCGCCCAGTCGCATCCCGACCTTGATGAACACGACGTTGCACGAATGGACGAGGGCCGAGAAGACAGTGATCGATCCGCACGCGCGTCCCTCGAAATTGGTGATCCGGGTCTTGCCCACGACGATGAAGCCAGGGTCCGCGAACACGGAGGTCGGCGACACAATCCCCCGGCTGAGGGCCGCTGCCATGGTCACAACTTTGAACGCCGAGCCTGGGGGATACTGGCCCTGCAGCGCACGGTTGAGCAGCGGGCCGCCACTCGCCTCACGCAAAGCGTCCCAATCTGCATTCACGTCGTTGGGATCGAAGGAGGGAGCGCTGGCCAGCGCCAGGATGGCGCCCGTTCGCGGATCGAGGACAACGACCGCGCCGCGTCGGCCGCGCATGGCTTCCCAGGCCATCTGTTGGACCTCCGCGTCGAGCGTGAGCACCACGTCGGCACCTCGCCGCGGCGGCGACCCACGACGCTCCCCGAGTACCTCCCGGTAGCCGCCCTGATCGAGCTTCAGCCCGAGCAGGTGCGCATCCAGGGCGTGCTCCAGGCCGGCCTTGCCCGCTCGTAGGCTGCGATAGCCGACGCTATGCGCGAAGAGCGGGCCATAGGGGTACTGACGAAGTCTCTGGTCATCGGCGGTGGTGAGGGCCAGCGGACGCAGCATGCGGTCGAGTATTGCCCCGCGGTGGATCCGCTGCTCCGCCGCGATCATCCGCGCGTTTCGAGGATCGAACGCCAGTTCAGGTCCGCGTACCACCTGCCAGTAGGCGACCCACACCATCTGGATGAGGAACACGAGGACAAAGAGCCGGCCGAGCTCGCGGACGCGGTCAGTCATCCCGGCTCGCGGCATCCGAGAGTGCTAACAACAGGCCCAACAGCGCCAGATTGCTCACCATTGACGACCCGCCATAGCTGACGAAGGGGAGCGTGACCCCGGTCAGCGGCAGCATGCGCGTGGAGCCGCCGAGAATCAGCAGCCCCTGGACGGCCAGCAGAGCCGTGAGACCGGCCGCCAGCAGCTTCGCCGGCGCCACCTTGGTGACCGCCGCAATGTCGATGCCACGAACTGTCAGCAGCGCGAAGAGCCCGATGGTCGCAGCCGCGCCGACCAGGCCGAGTTCCTCGGCAACCGCAATGAAAACCAGATCGGTGTGCGCGGCCGGGACGAGTTCGGGGTGCCCGAGGCCAAGCCCGGTGCCCAGCAGGCCGCCGCTACCCAGTGCGAACAGCGCCTGAATGGTCTGGTAACCGCTGCCCGCCACATCATCCCAGGGATTCAGCCAGGCGTCGATACGCAGGCGAACGTGCGGGAGGGTTTCGTAGCCAATGATCCCCGCAACCAGCGCGGCTCCTATGCCAAACACCACATACGAGACCCGGCCGGAGGCGACGTATGCGAGCAGCAGGAACACCGCGTAGGACAGCGTTGCGCCGCCCAAATCCCGCTGCGCGACGAGCAGCGCGGCGCTCGCGGCCAGGACGGCGGCCGGCAAGAGAAACGCGCGCAGAAGATCGTGGCCCGCGAAGACTCCGCCTTGCGAACGGGCCCACTGCACGCCAAGATGGGTGGCAACGAACAGGACGATCAGGACCTTAGCAATCTCGGACGGTTGGAAGCTTGCCACACCCACATCAAGCCACTGACGGGCGCCTCCCCGTGTAGTCCCAAAGATGACGGTGGACAGAAGAAACAGCACGGCGAGCCCGGCGGCCGCGGCCCGCACCCGATACACGCGCTGTACGTCCCGCGCAAGATGGAACGTCGCCAGCAATACCCCGCAGCCGATTGCGATCCAGGCGACCTGCCTCACGAGTAATCCCGGCTGAAGTCGGTATACTTCGATAAGCCCCAGGCCTGCCAGCGCGCCGGCCAGGGGCAGCACGACTCGATCTCCTCGATATCCGCTCCCGGCCAGCGCCACGGATAGTAGCGGAAAACACAGCAGCGCCATGGTCCCGAGCACAACCGGGGCGATCGGCTCGCCGCTGTAGCGGACCACGTGCACGAGCCCAAGGCCACCCACGCTGGTCGCGGCCGCGATTATGTGCAAGAGCCACTCCGACCACACGACTTCCTATTCTAAAGGAAAGCGTGTCGGAGCGCCCGTGCTCTTTGATGGTTGGCTGTATGGTGGGATGGCCTCGTCGCGTACAAGTGGAGGAAGGGCCCCGCGCTGCGCCCAATATACCACTTGATGAGCAAGCGCTATCTGATCATGATTGGTGTTGCAGTGCTCGTGCTCGCCGTCTTCTCCCCGGCGGCCGCCCTCGACACACGCGCAGGGCCGTCGGCCCGGGTCGGTCAGGGAGAGACTGTCGACGACGACCTCTATCTCACCGGCGGGCGCGTGAGCGTGGACGGCCGCATCCGTGGCGACCTGGTCGCGATCGGCGGTCTGATTCGTGTCCGTGGGCAAGTCGATGGCGATGTGCTGGCCCTGGCGGGCACGATCGAGGTCTCCGGTCCCGTCGGCGCGAGCATCCGCGCCGCGGGTGGCAGCATTGTGATCGAGGGTCCTGTTGGCGGTGACGCCGTTGTGGCGGGTGGGTCGGCTGAGATCGAACCGCAGGCCCGCATCAGACGCGACCTGGCTGTGGCCGCGGGCAACGTCGCGCTCCGCGGTACGGTCGGCCGCAACGTAAAAGTCGCCGGAGGCCGGGTGGAGATCGCCGGCACCGTGGACGGCAATGTCGTCGTGCGTGGGGGCGAGGTCGTCATCCTGCCATCCGCGACGGTGCGCGGCAATCTGACCTACAGTAGCGATCAGCCCGTCACGATCGCGCCGGGGGCGCGCGTGCTGGGCACCGTCACGCAGGAGCCGTATCCGGTGCGGCCGGTCCCTTCGAGGCGCACGCTCAGAGGATTTCGCATCGCGTTCGGCGTCTTTGACTTCATCTGGATGCTCGTCCTCGGGCTGGTGATGGTCGCCGTCCTCCCGAGCGGAGTGCAGGCGACCGCCAATACGATGCGTGATCGCGTCTGGGCCTCGCTGGGCTCGGGACTCCTGCTCCTGGTCGCCATCCCCGTAGCAGTGATCGTCCTTTTTGTCATCGTGATTGGCATACCGGTGGCCCTGGTCTTGTTGCTGGCCCACATCCTGGCGCTCTTCGTCAGTCACGCCGCGGCCGGACTGGCCATCGGTCAGGTCGTGGCAGTCCGCCTCTCGCGCTATGCGCAGGTCGCCATTGGTATCGCCATCATTGCCCTGGCGACGCACCTGCCGTTCGTCGGGCTCCTCCTGCGCTTCTTGATCATCGCCCTGGGCCTGGGAGCGGTGGTGCTCGCGATCTGGCGCCCGCGCCCTCCAGAACGCCTCCAGGCTCCTCCCGCGCTAGCCTAGCATGAATAAACCCGCACACGTCGTCACCCGTCAAATTTCATACAATGCAACCCGGCCGAGGAGACCCAGATTCATAATGTGGGCCCGTCTGGTCATTGCTGTGTTTCTGATTGCTGTGCTCGGCACGCTGCCGGCGCTGGCCGTCGAGATCACCGAACCCCCACCGAACGTGAGCACCGAAGCCGTGAAGGCCTTCAACCGGGGCGTGGGATATCACAGGCAGAAGCAATGGGCGAACGCCATCAAAGAGTACGAGCGGGCGATCGATCTCGGGGGGCGGTTTCCCGAGGCCTTCAGCAACCTCGCCTATGCCTATCGAAAACTCGGCATGGTCGACAAGGCCATCGAGCTGTACAAACTCGCGATCGCCCTGCGGCCCCTTTTCCCCGAGGCCCATGATTACCTGGCGCGTGCCTACATAGCCAAAGGGGATAGGGCCTCGGCGATGCGTGAGTATGAGATCGTGCGACGATTGGATCAGAAGCTCGCGGTCTGTCTCCTTGCGGCGATTCAGACCAATAACCCCGATCACCGCGAGATGAAGTGGAACGATCGGTAGCGAAGAAGTCTAGGAGCACACACCGCGCCCCGGGGCGCGCGAGGAGTGATGAGCATGCCCGATCCCTCGCTGCGTAAGTATCAGCCGACGCCCGCCGATCCGTGGGACTACACGAAGGCGGCCCATCTCCTCAACCGGGCCGGTTTCGGTGGCAAGCCCGCGGAGATCGATCGGCTGGTGCAAATAGGGTTCCAGGCCGCGGTCAACGAGGTGGTGGACTACGAGACCGTCCCCGACGCTTTCCCCGCGATCGATTTCTCGGAGATCTACGCGCTGGTCGAAGAATCCCTGCGGCTGCGGCAGGCGGGGGCGGAAGAGCGAGCGCGCTTCGCGATCAACAACCGGGTCCAGCAGGCCAACCGCCAGAAGCTTCAGGAGCTCCGGGAAACCTGGGTAACGAGGATGATTCAGACCAGGCGGCCCCTGCAGGAGAAGATGGCCTTGTTCTGGCATGGGCACCTGGTCTCGGGATGGCCGGAGGTGCAGAATGCGGAGCACCTCACCATTCAGAATGAGCTCTTCCGCCGGATGGCGCTGGGCAACTACAAAGACCTGATTCTGGCGATGGTGCGCGATCCGGCCATGCTGACCTATACGGAGAACTTCCAGAATCGGAAAGGCAAGCCCAACGAGAACCTGGGCCGGAACCTGATGGAGATGTTCACAACCGGCATCGGCAACTATACCGAAGAGGACGTGAAGGAGAACGCGCGCGCCCTCACGGGCTGGACCTGGCGGGGGAACGAGTTCTTCTTCAATCGGGCCCAGCATG
>JBOGSE010000010.1:0-3207 GCA_050694895.1 bacterium
GAGGGACGAAGGCGTCGACCACCTGCGCCCCGAGCGCTTCCTCCCACGACACCGGGACGCGGGTCGCGGCGACATCGGCCAGGGCCGGAATCCCCCAGGCATACAGGACTCCGCCCAGCACAATGGCCCCGGCGGCCGCCAGCAGGACGATCAGCGCGCGCGTCGCCCGCCGGGACGGCGCATGGAACCGACCCTGGACGTGCGGCGCGATCTGGTGAACGGCCGCAAGAAACCCCGGATCGGTGACGACGAGCGCTTCGGGGAACTCCCCGCCACGCTCAAAGCGGACGTGCTCTCCGGGACTCGAGCCCTGCGTCAGGCGCACCTGATCGAACGGCCACCACCGGGATGTGCCGTCGTCTTCCCTCCTGAGCGTGAGGCCCTCGCGCGTCAGAAAGACGAGGACCGGATACCGGGCGGCGGTGCGTCCGTCGAGGTAGTGGCCCTTCCACCGTGAGGGCAACAGCGTCTGCACGGCTGCCGGCCCTCCCGTTCAGACGCCGAGGTCGAAGTCGAAGAACTCGAGATCCAGGAACTCGGTCAGCCCCTCGCCGGTTGCGCCGGCGGCCTGGGCCTCCTGAACGATTGCGGCGGTGTCCAGATCCCCCTCCAGGTAGAGGTTGTCAAACGCAAACCGCAGCGTGCGGAGGATGATCCATGGCGTGGCGATGCCGAGGGTCACGATGAACAGCGCGAAGTTTCCGAGGACCACGCGGAACAGCGGTCCACCTGCCATCGTCGAGCGAAACCGCGCCCCCTCCACAGAGGTGTGTGACCAGTAATAACGCTGGCGCTCGGCGATGAACCAGAACCAGTAGATCCCAAGGGTAATGATAGAGAGGAAGAACGCGCGGATAAGGCGGCCCAGCAGGTCGCCGCCCTGCCCATCATATTGAAACTTGACGTTGCCGAAGTAGGAATGCTCGACCAGATACTTCCTGACATTGTTCCAGAAGAACGGCGCGTAGAGACCGATCGTGAGGCCGGTCAGCAGGGCGCCAGCAACGTAGATCTTGACGAACGGTTTCGCGCGTCCCCGGAAGGAAAACCGGATCCCCCGCCATGAGGCGCGGCTCAGGCGATACCGGCGCGACCCCACGGTCGCAATGGGGATGACGACCAGGATGATCGGGTAGACCAGGTACTGCGCGAGCGCCGCCGCGAAGGGATTGTCGCGGAACAGAAACACGAGACCGACGGTGATCAGGAACAGAGGCAGGAAGAAGAGGATCAGCGCCTTGAGCCAGCCGATGAGCAGTTCTTTGCCGGTCCCGTGCCATTCGAAGCGGTCGCCGTCGAACTCGACCTGACTCAGCAGGTACCGGCGGATCTTGGTCTTCGCCCAGAAGTAGTACACGCCCAGCGTGAGAATCGTCAGGAAGAGGTTGACGACGTACATCCCAAAAAGCTCACCGCCGGTCGCGTGCAGCGACAGGCGGCGGACGGTCTGCGGCGGTGCGGCGAGCATCAGCAGGCCTCCTTCTGCGCTGCTGTGCCCACCGCCTCTTATGATCAGACGTGTTTTTGCAGCAGTTCCTCTCTAGATGGCTCCGTCGATGACCGACCGACCCAGCGCGTGCCGCAGGGAGAGCACCGCGGCGAGTTCATCAAACTCCGCACGGGCGAGTGTCACTTCCGCCTGCACGAGCGCGGTCTGCGCGTCGATCACTTCCAGAAACGGTCCGGCACCGGCGGCAAACCGGCCCTGCGCCAGGCGAAACGATTCCTGGGCAAAGGCCAGCCCCGCCCGCGCGCTTTCGATGCGCCCCCGGGCATTCAGTATGTTCAAAAGCGCTTGCAAGCTTTGCTGTTGCACGGTCAGCCGCGTGGTCTCAATCCTCGCGCGGGCGGCCTCGAGGTTCGCTGTGGCCTCAGTGACCTGCGCGTTGTTGCGCCCGGCGTCGGAGACCGGGAGACTCAGCGTGGACGTGATCGACCAGGTGGTACCGCCCGAGCCGGTGATCGGCTGGCTGGCCCGGCCATCGAGCGTGACGCGGAGCCCGTTGCTGGCCTGCGCGGCCGCCAACCCCGCTTCGGCCGCCTCGATGTCGGCCATTGCCCGCCGCACCTCCGGGCGCTCATCGACAAGCGTCGGTAGCGCGCCGGCGGCCAGTGTCAGTCGAGGCGCCGGGGGCGCCTCCGCCACCGCGACCGGTATCGCCGCCGCCTGTCCGACCGCTACGTTGAGCTGTGCCCTGGTCTGGTCGACGGCGTTGCGCGCGGCGAGCAACTCGCCGTCGGCGGCCGCCAGTCCGGCCTGCGCGCGGACGACATCGGCCCGTGGGACGACGCCGGCCCGGAATTGTCCTTCGGCCAGCCGCACAAGTTCTCGATTCTGAACGACCACCTGGTCGCGGACCCTGACGTCGCGCTCCGCGCGCAGCACGCCCACGTAGTTCGTCGCCACCGACAGAGCGACGTCCTGTCGCGTGGCCTCCAGGGACAGGCGCGCCGCCCTGGCGTTGGCCTCTGCCTGGCGGACGGCATGCGCAATCTGCCCGCTGTCGTACAGGACATAGGTGGCGCCGATGGCGGCCGATGAGGTGAACCCCTGCGTCCCCGTGGCTGTGCTCGTACCGGAGGTGCCGGCCGACCCTGACGCCGTCACGCTCGGCCCGATGCCGGACCGCGCCAGGGCGATCCGCGCGTCCGCCGCAACGACAGCCTGCCGTGCCGCCACGATTGCCGGATTCCGCTGCTCGGCCGTCGTGATCAATTGCGCCAGCGTCAGCGACGGCGGCGCCTGAGCGAGCGCCACCGTCGGGCGAACCAGCGTTCCGGCCAGCAATACGCCCGCGGTGAGCGCAAGGATGCGCATGCAAACCCTCCTGACCGTCGTGGGGATGTGGCTAGTTACTTCGCCGTTCCAGGGACCGGATCATCCGCTCGAACGCGCGCGTGCGAAACTGGGCGCGCTGCTCGTCGCTGATCGGGCCCTGTCCTCCACCGGGGCCGCCCCTTCCGGGCCCGAGCCCTCCACCCTCGCCATCCCCTCCCCCTCCGCCCAAGCCGGCGCCCGGCGGACCGCCACCTGCCCGGACCCGCTCTTGAAAGCGTCTGCGGGCCTCTTCCAGCGCGGCCTGCTGCTCCGGGGTGAACACCTCGCGGATTGCCCGGGCAATGACCGCGGCCGCTTCACCATCGGACGGCGGGACGTCTTTCAGGGCCCTGAGGAACGGCAGGATCTTCACGATCTGCTCCTTGCTC
>JBOGSE010000011.1:0-5841 GCA_050694895.1 bacterium
TTGCCAAGGAGAAGGCCGTGGGTTCAAGTCCCATCTCCCGCTCCAGAGATAGGGCGGCGTAGCCAAGAGGCAAGGCAGGGGTCTGCAAAACCCCCATACGCCGGTTCGAATCCGGCCGCCGCCTCCACCGTATTTCTCCCCGGGAAGTTGACTGAGGTTGTTGGGAATGACCCGAGTCCGGGCCATGAGCTAGTGGTGCCGGGGGAGGGATTTGCACCCCCACGGGCGCTTCACGCCCAGCGGATTTTAAGTCCGCCGTGTCTTCTGTTTCACCACCCCGGCGACGACATCACCGTATTTCCTGACACCGTTTGGCGTGCTCACACACTGCAGAGCCCGTTCGAATTTACGGGGCATTGCCAAACACCCTGCATAATAACATGTTCCAAGGATTACCTGGCGGGAAGTTTTCCGAACTTAATCATGTAGATTGGATGACGGTTCCCCTTCCCCTTAGTAACATGGATCCTCCCGCGCACTCCGAAATACGCTTCGATCGATAGCCTGAGCCAGGAGGCGAAGACCGGCGAGGCCGATGAGATTCTTGAGGCCCATTGCCGCCGCCCGTTACCAGGGTGAATCCATGTATGGATGCAGCCATCGCCATCTATCATGCTCCTGAGAAAGTCAGGAAAACGCGAGATGGGAATGTCGAGACCACCCAAGGTGAGCGATTTGTGAGGTGTGAGGCCGACGCCTAGCAAGAAGCGGACGAAGTACCAAAGGTGCTCGGGTCGAATGTACATGAGTCGACGGTCGTCCACTCACTATGATCGACCCGCATAGCGCTACTTACGGGAGCCCGTTCCTGAGGTGACTCAGCGAAAGCGGGTAGCGTCGGGCGTTTCGTCCTCTTCCTGCGGTTCCTCGGCTTCCTCTATACCCAGCATCCGATAGACCACACGGTCGCGGCCCGCTCCCTTAGCGTCGCGTAGCGCCAGGTCCGCCGCTTCGAGCACGGTCGCCGTGCTGAGCGGCCCATGGGCCGCGGGATCGTACGTCGTGATCCCCGCGCTGACCGTCAGCCGCAGCCGGCCGTGGAGCGTTTCGATCGTCATGTCGCCCACCGCGCGCCGCAACCACTCGGCAACCTGTGTCGCGTCGTCTTCCCGCGCACCTGGGAGGACCCACACGAACTCCTCGCCACCGTACCGGGCGACCGGGTCGGTGATCCGCCGCCTGCCGGCCAGGATCCGGGCGATCAGCCGCAGCGCGTCGTCGCCGACCTGGTGACCGTGCGTGTCGTTGATCTTCTTGAAGTGATCGATGTCGAAGATGATAACGGACATCGGCTGGTCGGTCCGGCGTGACCGCTCCATGGCCATGTAGATCTCGTGGTCGAACGTCCGCCGATTGGGCAGATCGGTCAGGGCATCGCTGGTGGCCAGCCGTTCGAGCTGCCGGTTGGCGTCCTTCAACTGATCCTGCAGCCGCTTGACACGAAGCGCCGCGCGCACGCGCGCGATCAGCTCCGAGGTCTCAAACGGCTTAGGGATGTAGTCGTGAGCCCCCAGCTCGAGGCCCTTGATGCGGCTCTCGACCTCCGCGCGCGCGGTCATCAACAGCACCGGGATGTCCCTCGTTTGAGGGTCCTGTTTGAGCGCCTCGCATACCGTAAATCCATCCAGGTCCGGCATCATGACGTCGAGGAGAACAAGGTCGGGCAGTTGCTCGCGCACGGTCTGAAGGACCTGACTGCCGCCCGCGAGCACGGAGACCTCGCATCCAAGGGCCTCGAGGCGTCGCCGCAGGAGATCCAGGATCGCCTGCTCGTCATCGACGACGAGGAGTTTGGGGGGGCGGGCGCCCATCGAGATGGTCATCGGCGACGCGCGGGTGGACGGCGGCCTGGACGCATCTGCGGAGCATTCGGCACGCGCTGGGGGTCTCCTCCGGCGCGGCGGCGGGCATGGATATTACCGGGACATCGGGTGCTTCCATGCCCGGCAGACGAGGAGGGCAGCTCCCCTGCGCCAACCGTCGCAGCAGACATCGATCCTGACCGTCGTCGTTGGAATCTTCGAGCTCGCCATGGGGTGTCTGCTCCTCGGCCTGCCGCAGGCATTCGAGGTCGCGCTCTATCCGTCGGCACTGCACCGACTGAGCCGCGCCGGCACGCTCTTTGTGGCCGGGGGCACGTTTGCCCTCCTCTCGGTTGCCGTCAGCGCGCGACGGCGCGGGCCAATCTCGCTCGTCTTTGCGGTGGTCGGAACCCTACCGCTCGGCATCAGCGCGGCGCTCTCAGCGCGCACCGGTGTGTGGACCGGTGCGTTCATCACGGCTCTCCTGGCTCTCGGTGTGCTCGTGGACGCCGTGCGCCCCGCCACCTGGGGGCCGCGGCGTCTTTCGACACTCGCCGCGGTTCTGGCCGCCGGCGCCGGCGCAATCGGCATCATAGCCCTGGCGGCTCCGCAGCTTCTCCATTCGACGATCGTCCGGGTGGTTGATGACCACACACAGGTCCTGGGTGGCGGCATGCTCATGGCGTCGATGTTGCTCGTGGCCGGAGCGCTGGTTCCGCGCATACGCGCCGCGGCGACGGTGGGCGCCGCCGTGCCGTTCCTGGCGCTTGCCGCCGCGTTCGTGGGTGTCCAGGGATGGGCCGGGGTGCTCACCTACGGCTTGCTGGGAAGCGCGCTGGCGTTCGAGCCGGCGCTGCAGCGCGCGATGGAGCGCCGCGCCGCCGAGCGCGCCGAACAGTCGGGATGGTCCTCCGCGTTCGAGTTCGCCACGGAGGCCACCGCGTGGGGCTTTGCGCTACTCATGGGCCTCGTGGCGAGCATCGACGTCCAGCCGGAGCGCCGCCTCTGGCAGGCGATCCTGGCGTTCTGCGCCAGCGTGTTCACAACGATGTGGTACCATTTCATCTCCGTCGGCAATACCGGCCCGCGCTACACGGTAATCGCCACTGCGGTCTACAGCTTGCTGGGCGCGCTGCTCGTTCAGTTCACCGACGGCGCCCGCAGCCCGTACTTCTTCGTCTATTTCCTGCCCATCATCGCGCTCGCCTGGACCCAGACGCCGCAGACGATCGTCGTTCCGCTCTCGATTCCGCTGGCGGCGCTGCTCCTCGAGGCTGTGTTGCGGATACGCGCCGACCCCGGCGGCATCGCCGCCGTGCTCTTCACCATCATTCCGCGCGTGGCCGGGCTGCTCTTGATTGCGGGGTTCACCTACCTCCTGGCCCGCCGGAATCTAGAGAACAGTCATCGGATCCGCGAGGCGCGCCGCCAGCTCGAGGCCGTGCTGACGCACATGGCCGAGGGGCTGATCACCACCGATCAGGACGGCAGGATCACCCTCTGCAATCCCGCGGCCGTCGAGCTCATTGGATCTCCATCGGCGGACATCCGGGGGCGGTCGCTTGCCGAGGTCCTGGTCTTGCGGCAAGGCACCGGCGGCACACTCCCGTCACACGCGCACCCTGCGCGCCGGGCTCTCGCCGGGCAGCGTGTCGCGGGCGAGCGGCTGATACTCGAGCGTCCCGATGGCACCCGCGCGCTCACGGTGTCCGCCACTCCGCTGGCCGGGCTCGGCGCGGGCCGCGGTGCGATCGTCACGCTGCGGGACAGCGGGGCCGAAGCCGAGATGGAGCGGATGCGCGACGACTTCTTGTCCATTGCCTCACACGAGCTGCGGACGCCGCTGACCATTATGAGGGGAAATTTAGAGATGGCGTTAGAAGCCTCTCCGCCATCTGCGCTGCGCCGCTCGCTGGAAGACGCGCTGGGCTCGACCGCGCGGCTGATCCGGATGGTCAACGATTTCCTTGACGCCGCCCGCTTGGAGCACGGTGCGGTCTCGCTGCGCCTGGAAGATGAGCAGTTCCCCGCGCTCGTGCAGCAGGCTCTCGAGACGCTGCGGCCCGACGCCGCGCGCAAAGGATTGACGCTCACCTACCGCGCGCCCGGAGGTCTGCCCGCGGTGCGCATGGATGTCGAGCGCACGATGCAGATCCTCCTCAACCTCATCGGCAACGGCATCCGGTACACGCAGCACGGAGGGATCGAGATCACCCATGCGGTCGACGGTGCGGTCATCGAGACGATCGTCCGGGACACCGGCATTGGCATCGCGCCCGAGCATCACGACCGGCTCTTCTCGCGCTTTGGGCAGGTCGAACGAGGGCTCACACGGGCGTCGGGCGGCAGCGGGCTGGGTCTCTATATCTCTCGAAAACTGGCCGAGCAGATGGGCGGGACCGTGGTGCTCAAAGCGACCGCCCCGGGGCAGGGAAGCGCATTCGCGCTGCGTCTCCCGGTGGCCGGCGTGGCGGCCGCGGTGCGCTAGTGTAGTGTCTCCAAAGTTGCCTTGCATTTGGACACCTTCGCGAGGATCTGGTCGACCGTCGCGGTCCAGATGAAGGGCTTGGGGTGCTTGTTGTGATGCTGCAGGTACTCTTCAATGGCGTCCACCAAGGCGGGGACACTCGGGAAGGACCCGCGGCGGATACGCTTGGTGGTGATCTCACGAAACCAACGCTCCACCAGGTTCAGCCACGAAGAGGAAGTCGGGATGAAGTGCATGTGGAAGCGTGGGTTTCGCTTCAGCCATCGCTGGACCGCAGGGTGTTTGTGTGTGGAGTAGTTGTCGACGATGAAGTGCACGTCCAGTTCAGCCGGTGTGTCCCGGTCCACTCTGCGCAGGAACCGGAGGAACTCCTGATGCCGGTGCCGCCTCGTGCACTCGCCGATGACCTTCCCATCGAGCACGTTGAGCGCCGCGAACAGCGTGGTTGTCCCGTGGCGCTTGTAGTCGTGCGTCATGGTGCCCGCACGGCCTTTCTTCAACGGCAGGCCCGGCTGGGTGCGGTCCAGCGCCTGGATCTGGCTCTTCTCGTCGATGCTCAACACCAACGCGTGCTCCGGGGGGTTCAGGTACAATCCCACCACATCGCGCAGCTTCTCCACGAACCGCTTGTCCCGACTCAGCTTGAACGTCTTCACGCGGTGGGGCTGCAGCCCGTGGGCGTGCCAGATGCGCTGCACGGTCGCCGCGCTGATGCCTTGCGCGGCGGCCAGGGTTCGTACACTCCAGTGCGTCGCGGCCTTCGGCTTGCTGTGCAGCGTCGCCTGCACGACGGCTTCCACCTTCCTCGCATCGATGCTACGCGGACGACCAGGACGCGGGGCATCGTGGGTCAACGCCTCGACCCCGCCCGCTGTGAACCGTGCACGCCACTGGAGGACTGTAGGTCGCGACACGTTGAGTTCGCGCGCGATCGCTTGGTTGGGCCTCCCGGCAGCAGCAGCCAGCACGATCTGAGCCCGCATCACGACACGATGCTGAGCAGTCCGCGAGCGGAGGAGGCTCTCCAAAGCCCGCCGGTGTTCAACAATGATCTCAAGCGCTTCAGCTGGTTCCCGCATGGCGACAGACTACAGGAGCCTGCCGCCAAATGTCAAGTTATTTATGAGACACTAGACTAGGAAACGTCGGGCTCAGCCGATGGGCTAGCCTGGGGGACGGAAGAACAGGAAGTACAGGATCAACGCCGCAAGCAGCCAGAAGATCGCATCCATACCACCAAGGGTTCGTGTGGTCGCCGAGCCTGTCCTGCGCGCGTTGACCACTTACCCCCCTTTGCTATAATACGCCAGGGCAAGCCCACGTAGCTCAGGCGGCAGAGCGTGTCCTTGGTAAGGACAAGGCCACCGGTTCGAATCCGGTCGTGGGCTCCATGACTCCGCACGGTCCAGACCCGTGGCAGTACCCGAAGGGAGCCGGAGGCAATGGCCAAGCAGAAATTTGAGCGGACGAAGCCGCACGTCAACATTGGGACGATCGGGCACGTGGACCATGGGAAGACGACGCTGACGGCGGCGATCACGCATGCGATGG
>JBOGSE010000012.1:0-13110 GCA_050694895.1 bacterium
TCGCCTGCGAAGAAAATGGAGAAGCCGGGAGGCAGTGCCAGCGCGTTGGTCTGCGTCTGGATGTCGCCGACCACGGCGCCCAGCGGCCGGTCCGTCAGGCTGGCCGAGATCACCGCAATTCGGACCCGATCCTTCCGATAAATCGAAGCGGGGCCCCTGCGCTCGACAAACGACGCCACATCGCGCAGCCGGATCGCGGTCCCATCGGGCGCGGTGCCCACGGCGATCTCTCCGAGGCGACTGACGGAGCTGCGGTCCTCGGGCCGCGATCGAACGGTGATGTCGAACTCGTCGCCGCCCAGGCGATAGCGTGTGACCGCGGTGCCTTCGATACTGCTGCGTAGTGCGGCGCCCACGCCCGCCGTGCTCAACCCGAGACGCGCGGCCCGCTCGCGGTCGAGGACAACCTGAATCTCGGACTTCCCGGCCGCCAGTGTATTGTCCACGTTCACGGTCCCGGGCACCTTGCGAACGATGTCCTCGACTTGTCCGGCCAGCGCGTCCAGCCGGCGCTGATCGGCGCCGGAGACTTCCACCTGGATCGGCGACTCGCCGCCCCCGATGCCGGCGACGGCGACTTTCACCTCCGCCGCCGGAATGGCTGCGAGTCGCTCGCGCAACCCACTCATGATCTCTTCGATGCCGCGCGTGCGCTCGCCGCGATCCACGAGGCTCACAGCGATCTCTGCGGTCTGCGCGCCCGGAGTCGCGAAGCCGAATCCGGCCGTCGTCGATCCCACCCGTGTGAAGAATGTCTTCACTTCGGGCGCCTGGTGTAAAATTGCCTCGGCCTGCCGGGTCGCCCGATCGGTCTGCACCAGCGAGCTCCCCTGCGGCATCTTTATGCGAACACTGAACTCACCCGTGTCCGACGCCGGGAAGAACTCTTTGCCGACCAGGGGCGAGGCGAGCAGCATGATGCTGACGACAAAGGCAGTCGCGGCGGTGCCGAGCGTCAGCCAGTTGTGCCGCAGGCACCAGGCCAGCACTCGTTGATAGCGGCGGGCCAGGCGCTCGAACGCGGCGTCCCACCGGTCGAAGAACCGCTGCCAGCGGCCGCGCTGCTCTCTCTCGCGACGCAGCCACCGGGCCGAAAGCATCGGCGTGAGGGTAAAACCGATGAGGATGCTGAAGAGGTTGGCAAACACGACGGTCAGCCCGAACTGCCTGAAGAACTGTCCCACGATCCCGCTGGTAAACGCGATCGGCACAAACACCGCCACGTTGGCCATGTTGCTCGCAAAGACGGCGAGCTCGATCTCCTGCGCGCCCTTGCGGGCGGCCTCAACCGGGTTGGGCTCAAACGTCAGATGCCGGCTGATGTTCTCATTGACGACGATGGCGTTGTCCACCATCAACCCGATGGCCACCGCCAGGGCCAGGAGCGACATGATGTTGATCGTGAAGCCTGCCATGTAGATCGGCAGGTACGTCGCCACGATCGCCGCGGGCAGTGAGAGGGCGATGATGATCGTGCTCCGCACGTTGTGTAGAAACAAGAAGACGACGATCGTCGCCAGCAGTGATCCGAGCAGGAGGTTCCCCTGGACGTCCTCGATCGAGGAGCGGATGAACAGCGACTGGTCCTGCGCGATGCCGAAGGTGATATCGCGTGGCAGGCTGCGCCGCAGCTCAGCGATCGCCTTTTTTACGCCGTCGGCCACGCCCACGGTGTTGGCGCCGGCCTGTTTCTGCACCGTGACTCCGACGCTGTCGCGGCCGTTGAGACGCGTGTGTTCGTCGGGGTCCTTCTCGATGTCGCGGACCCTGGCGACCTCTGCGAGGCGAATCGTGCTGCCGTCCGGACGGCGGATGCGTAGACTCTCAATCTGCTCCAGATTCGAAAACTGGCCCGCCAGGCGGACCAGAAACTCGCGGGGCCCTTCGGTCAAGAGTCCACCGGGGACGTTGAGGTTCTCCGCCCGCAGCGTCTCTTGGATCTGGATGAGCGACAGCCCAAACGCGCGCAGGCGGTCCTGATCGACCTCGACCCTGATCTCGCGCACGCGTCCGCCGGTGACGTTGACGGCCGCCACGCCGGCCACGCGCTCAAAGCGCGGTTTGATGATGTCGTCGGCCAGCCGGCGCAGCTCGCGCGGAGAGCGCGATCCGCCGATGCCGATGTTCAGGACCGGCTGGGCGGCGAAGTCGAACTTCTGCACAACCGGCTGCTCGACATCGCGCGGGAAATTCGGGCGGGCGAGGTCCACGCGCTGCCGGACATCCGCGGCCGCGGCGTCCGTGTTGGTGCCGAGCTCGAACTCCACGGCGATGAGCGCGAAACCTTCGTTCGTCTGGGTGCGCACCTGCCTGACCCTGGGCAGGCTGCTGAGTTGCTCCTCGAGCGGCTTGGCGACCAGCAATTCGATCTCTTCTGGACCGGCGCCGGGGTAGGCTACCGTGACGGACACGAATGGGAAGTCTACGTTGGGAAACAGTTCGACCGGCAGACGCGAGTACGACACCAGCCCCAGTACCATGAGCGCGCTGATGAGCATGAGGACCAGGACCGGCCGGCGGATCGACAGCGCGGAGAGCGACACTACGGGTTCACTACGCGGACTTTTGTGCCGGTGGGCATGGCCTCGGGGCCGAGCACAACAACGCGCTCGCCCTTGGTCACGCCGGTGGTAACCTCAACACGTTCCCCCGCCTCAAGGCCGAGAGTCACCGGACGGACCTGGACGGCATCGCCGACGACGACGCGGACGGTCGGCCGGTCGCCCCCGGCAATCGCCGCCTTGGGCACAAGCAGGGCGCCGGGACGCTCTTCGACGACGATTTCGCCGCGCGCGAACACGCCCGGGCGGGCTTCGGTGGGGGCACCCGCTTGCGGGTCCGGTGCCAGACGCAGGCGGACCGTAGCCGCGCGGCTCGTCGGATCGGCCGCGGGCGCGATCGTGCGGACCGTCGCCGCGACGGTCCGATCGCCGGTTCCCTCAATGCGAAGCGCGGCACGCTGCCCCGTCTTGATGAGGGCCAGGTCGCGCTCGCCCACCCTCACTTCCACCTCCATGGCACGGTCATCGTAGACCAGCACCACGGCCCCGGCCCGGCCCGCGAAATCTCCAGACACGAGGTAGTCCCCCGGGGAGACATTGATCCCGGAGACCCGTCCCCCAAACGGCGCGCGGATGATCATGTTTGCCACCCGCTGCCGGGCGAACGCGAGAACCGCTTTGGCCTGCGTCACCTGCGCGCGGGCCGCGCGAATGTCCTCCGCGCGCGTGCCGGTCTCGGTCATATTCCACTGCGCCTTGGCCGAGTCGAGCGCGGTCTTCGCGATCTCGAGCTGCGTCTGCGCCGCCGCCACCTGCGCGCGGGCCTGCTCCTGCTGCAAGCGGGCCTGGTCCACCTGCGCCTGGGCGACGGCCCCGTCGCGCAGCAGCTGCTCGTGACGGCGAAGGTTGTCCTCGGCGACCCGCAGCGACGCCTGTGCGAGGGCGAGCTGCGTCTCGGCGGCCTTCACCTGATTCTGGGCCTGCGTAAAGTTGTTGAAGATAATCTGCCGTTCTTGGGGACGCAATCCGCCTTCAAGCGCCGCCAGGCGTGCCTGGGCCGCGGCGACCGCGGCCTGAGCCTGGGCCGCCTCCGCGCGCTGCTCGGATGCGTCGAGTTCCACGATCGCCTGTCCGGCGGCCACGCGGGCACCGTCCTGGACGAGCACGCGGACGACGCGTCCACTCTGCTTGGCAAAGACCTCGGCCGCACGCGCCGACGTCACCGTGCCGCTGACCTCGACCGTGCGCGCGACCGCCCCCGAGGTCACTGTCGCCACTTCGACGGGCACGACCGCTGCCGGCTGTCCAGGTGGAGCCTGAGGCGACGCCGCCGGGCTCCGGCCTCGCAAGGCAACGGCGGCGATGCCGGCGACGGCCAGCAGCACCGCGATGACCCACCAACGTTTCACGACATCATCACGAGGGTATTAAGGGTGGAATCTAACCCTGCAACCGTCTCCGACGAATATCGTCATCGATCGCGGCGCGGAGACGTGCCTGCAATGCGAAGGCGAATTCACGCACCGACCCCACGCCGGCAGGCACATCGGCCGTGGTCAGACGCACCAGCGCCCAGCCCCGGGCAAAGACGGCCCATCCTCCTTCCGACTCGCGCGCCGTGATCTCATATGGCTCAAGGTCCGCATCGAAGAGACGGTCGAGTAGATCGGCGGCCTCCTTGATGCGGGGAGCGTCTGCCAGTCGCAGGATCGGCCGGTCGTTGACGAGGATCTCCGCGAAGGCCCTGCCGCCGTCGGTGCCCTCCCGAACGGTCAGGACGAGATAGTTCGCAGGAACCCGTCGGTTGATCGGAATCCGCCTGGCTCGAAGGTCATCCTGGACATACTGGACGCGTTCGGACGTACGTGGATGATCGGCGAATGCGCCCGGATCGGGCCGGGGCGAGAACTGCTCGAGCCGGTGGAGGCGCTCAAACATCGTGAGGACGCCGACCGGACTGTACGGCGTCTTGGTCAGGTACCCGATCGCCGTGAGGTCGGCGTCGCGCTCCAGATCGCGCGAATATCCGGACAGTAAGCCGCCGGAGATGATCTGGGCACCCGCCGCCAGCCGCCCGTCGCCCGTGAGGACCGCGATGAGAAGGGTAATGAGGACGGCCTGGTTGGCCCGCCGCTGCATTTCCAGCCCGTGCGAGTGGGCGGCGTGCGTGATCTCGTGGGCGATGACCGCCGCGAGCTCGTGATCGCTGCGCACGAATCCCAACAGGCCGGTGGTCACATAGATGAATCCGCCGGGAAACGCCACGGCGTTGACCTGGTCGATCTCGACGGCCTTGAGGGTCCACGGCAGGCGCGGCCGCTCCGAGACCGCGGCGATGGTGCTACCGATCCGTGTGAGGCGCTCCTGCACCGCCGGGTCGCGGACGACCTTGAAGCGGTTCTCGACCTCGGCGGCGCCCTGACGGCCCAGCCGGACCTCCGCATCATCGGCCGGCGCCGCGCGCAGAGCGGATGGAACGGCCAGAAGTACGGCCAGGAGCAGCAGGATGCTGGCGGTGGTTCTCATGCGAGGGGTCATTCCCTGACCGCCTGTCGAGCGAGTCTAAACACCGTACGGGCGTTGAACGCGGTGAGTTCGGCCACCGTCCCGGCCGACACGCCTCGCGCATGCGCGATGGCCCACGCGATCAATGGCAGATACGCCGGCTCATTGCGCCGGCCACGGTGCGGCTCCGGTGGCAGATACGGCGCGTCGGTCTCGAGCAGCAGGCGGTCGGGCGGGATGAATCGCGCGACCTCGAGCGCCCGCCGCGCGTTGCGGTAGGTGACCGGCCCTCCGAGACCGAGGTGGTATCCGCGATCCAGACACGCCCGGGCGACCTCCAACGATCCCGAAAAGCAATGCATGATGACGCTTGGCGGTGCGACCTCGCCGAGAATGCGCATCACGTCGGCGTGCGCGTCGCGATTGTGGATGATCACCGGCAGATCACGCTCACGGGCAAGGTCCAGATGAGCGCGAAACGCGCTTGCCTGTGCGTCGCGGGGCGCGAAGTTGCGGTAGAAATCCAGGCCGGTTTCGCCCACGGCCACGACGCGGCGGTGGCGGGCGAGCACGGCCAGGTCGCCGAGCGCCTCGGGTGTCGCCTCGGCCGCATTATGCGGATGGATGGCCACAGCCGCGTAGATATCGTCGTGGCGCTCGGCCAGCGCGATCGCCCGCCGGCTGGACGCCAGCGAGGTTCCGACGGTAATGAAGCCGAGCACGCCGGCCGCGCGGGCCCGTGCGAGCACGGCATCGACATCCGCCGCAAACGCGTCGTCGTCGAGATGGAGATGCGTCTCGAAGAGGTCGAGGACCACGACTTCAGTCTACTGAAGCCCGCGGAGCGCCGCAACCGCGCCGGCCGTGCTGTGCAGACCGCACCGCGGCGCGCGACGGCGACAGGATGACGCAGGCGCGATTCGCCGAATTCCCACAGGGATGGCCTGCGGTGCTCGGGCCACCCCTGTGGGTCGCGTTCGCGGGGAGCCTCCTCGTCAGCCCTGGGCAGACGCGTCCAGGTGCTTTTGCTCGACGGGCTTGCTGATCTTGGGAAGGATGGCCATGAGCGCCGCCATCGCTCGCTCACGGTCGGCCAGCACATCGATGGGGATCTCATCACTGTGCGCGTGGTCTCCCCGGGTCAGCGTGAACCGCAGCTTCCCGTCGTCCCGACTGACTTCGCCCACGGCGATGTCGTCCCGGCCGAGGCTGCTCACGAGCCCCTGCAGTGTGTTGCGATGTGCTTCCAGGTCGCGCTCCGTCATCTTGGCTCCTCCTTCCTTCAATTTTCCCTCGTTTTTCCCAGGACCGCGGGGATTGTAACGTCTTCCTTCGGCGTTCCCAGCACGACCCGCACGTCATGCACGGCGCCGTCATCCACGAGTGGGACCGCCAGGGGATCCACCGCATGCGCATCGAGCAGAGCCTCTGCAACGCCACGGCAGCGGTGCTCCGGATTGTCCACCCGGATGTTGTAGGTCGACCGGCCGTACCGCCAGGTAATCGTAAAGCCGGACCAGACGGTCGGAATACACGGGTCGATCGCAAAGATGTCGCCCCGCCGTCGCAGCCCAAGGATCGTCTCCAGACCCAGACGGTAGAGCCACCCCGCCGACCCTGTGTACCAGGTCCAGCCACCACGCCCGACGTGGAGCGGGTGCGCGTAGACGTCGGAGGCGACGGCATAGGGCTCGGTTTTGTAGCGCTCGGCCTCCGGCAGCGACCGGGTGTGGTTGATCGGGTTGAGCATGTGGAAGAGCTCCACCGCCTCATCGCCGTTGCCCAACGCCGCCGCAGCCATCGCGGCCCACACCGCCGCATGCGAGTATTGACCCCCGTTCTCACGGATGCCGGGCACGTACCCCTTGATGTATCCGGGGTCCTGCGGGGATTGGTCGAAGGACGGGGTCAACAGCAGGACGATGCGGGCGCCCCGATTGATGAGATGGGTGCGCACCGCGTCAAGGGCACGCTCGGCCCGCCGCGGCCGCGCGGCGCGGGATAGTACCGCCCACGACTGCGCGATGGAGTCGATCTTGCATTCCTGATTTTGCGCCGAGCCCAGCGGCGTGCCGTCGTCGTAGTAGGCGCGGCGGTACCAGTCGCCGTCCCAGGCCAGTTCGAGCATGTCCGCCAGGCGTGCCATCTCCGTCCTGTAGCGACTCGCCCGGCCTGTGTCCCCCCGCGCTTCGCACAGGGGCACAAACCGCGTCAGCACCGTGTAGAGGAACCAGCCGAGCCACACGCTTTCGCCCCTGCCCTGGTGCCCCACGCGATTCATCCCGTCGTTCCAGTCTCCGGTGCCGATCAGCGGCAACCCGTGCGCGCCCGAGGTTAGCCCACGATCGATCGCGCGGACACAGTGTTCGTAGAGCGTGCCCGCATCGGCCGCTTTCTGCGGGGTCGTGTAGGCTTCGAGCTCGTCCGGACCGAGCACGGGCGCCTCCAGGAATGGCGCGGTCAGATCCAGGACCGCCTGATCGCCGGTCCGCGCGAGATAGTGGGCGACAGAGAACGGCAGCCAGAGGAGGTCGTCCGAGCATCGCGTGCGCAGGCCCGCGCCGGTGTGGGGCTGCCACCAGTGCTGGACATCCCCCTCAAGGAACTGCCGCGAGGCTGCGCGCACGAGATGTTCGCGGTAGAGGTCGGGCCGGACCAGCGCGAGCGCCATGACATCCTGCAACTGGTCGCGGAACCCAAACGCGCCGCCCGGCTGATAGAATCCCGACCGCGCCCACAGCCGGCACCCGAGCGTCTGGTAGAGCAGCCAGCGATTCAAGATCAAATCAAACGAGTCGTCGGGCGTCCGGACCTGCACCACGTCGAGCATCTCGTCCCA
Organism: bacterium; assembly: GCA_050694895.1. Taxonomy (GTDB): domain Bacteria; phylum Sysuimicrobiota; class Sysuimicrobiia; order Sysuimicrobiales; family Humicultoraceae; genus JBQTJP01. The sequence continues at coordinate 7,846 of JBOGSE010000012.1, forward strand.
GCGCCGCTGAGCATCCGCCGCGGCCTCCAACGCCGCCTCGACGCTTCCATGCCGGCGAATGAGATGCGCCGCGTGGGCTCGATCCGTGCCCTGACCCAGAAGGATCAGCACCTGGCGCTGCTCTCCGGGTCGCAATTCCACGCGCGCGTGCAGCGCCGCGCACGGATCCAGGCCCGCGCCAAACCGACGCGACCGCCGCGACAGGCGTTCCCGTCGCAGGGCCGCCGGGCGCGCCGGGGAGCCGTTCCGACCGAGAAACTCCGTGCGGTCTCCGGTCGCCGATGCCAGATTCTCGCTGATGGACAGAAACGCTACCCTGCCCGCAAACGCCTGATTGTAGGGATTGCGCGCCAGCACCGCACGCAGGTCCGCGTCCAGCTCCGAGACAACGTGGAGGTGCTCGCCCGCGCGCGGTGAACCGAGCGCCCAGTCGTTATAGGCGAACACGCTGCAGCGCTTTGTCCTGGCGCTCGCGTTGGACAGGGTCAGAAGCGAGAACTTCACCGGATCCTCGCCATGGACGAAGACGAGGAGCTCGTGCGTCATGCCGTCGGCCGTGTGGGCGAAGCGCGTGGCGCCGGCGCGGTGCCGTATGATCCAGCGACCCGTGCGGCTGGTGCGGCGCAATGGGCCCGGGGTTGGGTTCCACGTCTCCCCCGTGTCATCATCTCGCAGATAGATCGCTTCCGCCGTGGGATCGGTCACGGGATCGTTCGCAAACGGGGTCAGACGGTTCTCGCGACTATGTTCGGCCCACGTGTACGACGCTCCGGATGTCGTCACGATCGTCCCGAAATTAGGATTGGCGAGGACATTGATCCACGGCAGCGGCGTCTCCCGATCGCCGTCAAGCACAACGACGTACTCCTTCCCGTCCTCGCTGAACCCGCCGATCCCGTTGGGGATGACAAGTGGCGGAGCGGGAGGCAGCACGGGGGCGCCGTCGACGTGCGGCCTGGCGCGTGGGAGGAAGTCGGCCGGCCACACCTCCTCATCGGGGACAATGGTGAGGTGGGCGGCCAGATCGCCGCGCTCGCCACTCAGGATCGCACGAGCGACGGTCATCAGCAGGGTGCGTTCGCCTTCGCCCAGGCTCGCGCCGCGCAAGAGATGCACACCTCCTGGACGCTGCCGCCACGCGCTCCACGTCCCGCTGCCGAGCAATGTGTCGAGCTGCTCATGGATCTCGTCGCGATACCCGCCCGAGGAATCGTTCAGGATGATCACATCGGCGGTGAGTCCCTTCAGCCGCCAGAACTCTTGGGCCTTGAGCACCTGTCGCACCAGCGGGACATCGTCCGCCTCGACCACGCGGACCACCAGTATAGGAAGATCACCGGAGATCCCGTGCGCCCACAGGCCGCCCTGTCCAAGCATGTTGCGCGCGAAGACGCTGGCATCCGCGCGCAGCGACGCATCGGTGCCCAGGACCAGAGACGCCAGACTCTGGGAGAGTTGAGCCTCTTCGGGCGTGATCCCCAGATAGCGAAGTTCCATCTGCGTGTGCGCAAACGCGAGAGCGAAGGTGCGCGCCGCCGCGCCCGAATCGTGATACTTTTGCGCGAGCGCGGCCGCCGACTCGCGGCTGTTCGCCATCCCTGTTGCAAACGCGAGGCGGACGAATCCGCCGGGCGCCAGGCGCACGCGCAGGCGCAGGCTCGCGATGGGATCGAGCACCGCTCCTGTCGTGCCGGACAGCGGCCGGCCATCGAGTGCCGCGGGATTATTCGGCCCCCGGCCCCGGCCCAGGAACGCGGCCCGGTCGGTTTCGCACTCAATCTGCCCCTGTGGAGGCCCTTCGAAGCTGAGGGCGTGCACGGCCCAGGCGACCGGCTCATCGGGTGCGCGCGGTCTGCGGCCGCACAGCACCGCGGCGCTCGCCGGAAGATAGGTCGTCTCGAGAAAGAGTTTGCCGAACGCGGGATGAGCCAGATCACTCTCGGGGGCCGCCAGCGCCAACTCGACGTAGCTGGTGACCTCAATCTCACGCGGCCGTCCGCTGCGGTTGGTCAGCGACAACCGCCGCACCTCGACGTCCTCTTCCGGTGAGACGGCAATCTCGAGTTGCGAGTCGATTTCCTCGTCACGCCGGTAGAAGATCGCCTTGTCCGGCAGAAACGTGACCTCATACTCGTCGGGCTCCACGTCCGTGGGATGGTACGCGGCGGACCAGACCGAGCCGCTGCGCACGTCGCGCAGGTAGATGAACTGGCTCCCCGGATCTCGCGTGCGGTCCTGGCGCAGGCGCGAGACCGACAGGCCGCGGCACAGCGAGGCACCGCCCCCCGCGTTGGTGATGACCGCCACGTACGCGCCGTTAGAGAGAAAGTGCATCTGAGGATACGGAGTGTGCGGCGAGAAGAAGCGCCGTACCGAGCCGACCATGGGCGCTGGCATCGCCGTCGACGGCACGTCGGCCGGCCGCGGTGTGGTGATGGTGAAGTCGCGAGCCAGGCGCTCCTGGAGCAGCAACTCCGTGGCCCGCACACGCGGATCCGCGTGGAAGCGGTTCACCATGATCGAGTCGTTCAACACGTCGTCGATCGCCACCAGGGACATCCCCTGATGGTGGGCCAGGAACGCCTTGACGATGATCCCCTTCCCCTTGCCCGGCTGCTGATCACCTTGACCATCGCTCTCAAACGGCGCAGGTGGCGCGTAGTCGATGGCCTCGTAATAGCCGTAGCGTCCTTCCAATCCGACGCTCGAGAGGCGGCGCATGTTGCGCACGGCCGCGTCGGGATCGACCAGCGCGGCCAGCGCGGTGGAGTACGGCGAGATGACCAGCTCGTTCTCCAGACCGCGTTTCAGACCCAGCCCGGGGATGCCAAAGGCCTTGTACTGGTAGTGACCAGCCCGATCGACAAAGCCGAACGCCGATTCGGAGACACCCCACGGCACGCGGTGGGATCTGGCGTGCGCGATTTGGAGCTTCAGCGCATTCCGTGCGCTGTGGTCGAGCAGCGTGCCCGGATAACTCTTCATCAACAGAAACGGCATGAGATACTCGAACATCGACGCGCCCCAGGACACCAGCGTGGGCCGGCCGTTCGCGGTCACGAGCGAGCGGCCCAGGTGGAACCAGTGTTCCTGCGGGACATCGCCCTTGGCGATGGCGATAAAGCTGGCCAGGCGGGCTTCGGAAGCCAGCAGATCGTAGAAGCCGGGGTCAAGGCGGCCGGGGCCTTCGGCATCGGCCAGTCGGAAGCCGATGGAAAACAACTTGCGCTGCCCGTCGTACAAAAATCGAAAGTTCATGCCATCCGCCAGCGCCAGGGCGCGATCGGCCAGGATATCGAGCCTCACCGCCAGCCCTTCCGCGTCCTCCAACGGTGCAGGATCCGGAGGCTTCCTGGCTTCTTGGCGCAGACCGTGGGCGAGGGCGATCAGCGCCCCCGCAAGATTCCCGCTGTCGACGGTTGAGACGTATCGGGGGAGTAGCGGCGCCAGGTTCTGCGTGTCGTACCAGTTCAGCAGGTGGCCTTCGTACCGTTCCAGGGACTCGACCGTCGTCATCGTATGCTCGAGCCGGTCGACGAGTGCCGGTGTGTCGATGAACCCGAGATCGTGTGCGGCGAGGGTCGAGAGCATCGCGAGGCCGATGTTGGTCGGCGAGGTGCGCCGGGCCACCTCTTCCACCGGAGCTTCCTGATAGTTGTCGGCGGGCAACCAGTGCGTATCGGGACCCGCGAACGCTTCGAAGTACCCCCAGGTCTTGCGCGCAATTCCGTAGAGGAACGCCCTGTCCTCGTCGCGCAGGTCCGCCCGCCTGAGACGGGCCGGACGGCTTAATCCAAACGCCACAAACGGCGCCGCGATCCAGGCCACCAGGAAGGGCAGGGCCACGGGCAGCGACTCGGGCCGCACCACAAACACCAGGGCAAGCGGGATCAGGGCAAAGCCGGCGCCGCCTCCCATCTCGGTCAGGTATTGCGTCAGGCCGTATTGACCCACACGGTTGGCAACGCTGGCCGCGGTTTCCCATTCCAGAAGACGCCGTTTGGCCGCAAGCCGCACAAGCGTCGTGATGATCGCGTGCACGGTCTTGACGGCATTGTCGACGAGAAACGCGATGGCGATGGCACTCTGCGCGAGCGCCGCGCTCAGATCATCGAAGACCCTGTGGAGAAACACGCGCACCGGTTGGCGCATGCGCGGTCCCCGCAACAGGCGCGCGAGTGGACGGTAGACGGCGAAGGCCATCACGGCGACCGCCGCTGCGGTCCACGCCAGCGGGTTTCCCGGCAGCGTCAGCCAGGCCCCCAGAAGAAGGGCCACCATCGATGGGGCCACCAGGCTGCGCCGGAGGTTGTCCAGGATCTTCCACCGGCTGATCAGCGTCAGGCGATTGCGCTCCAGCCCCAGACGCGTCGGCGTCCACGGCAGCAGCCAGAGAAGGATTTGCCAGTCGCCACGGACCCAGCGGTGCTGGCGGCGCGAGTGCGAGAGCACGTTGGCCGGATATTCGTCGACGACCTCGATGTCTGTGACCAGAGCCGAGCGGGCGTAGAGCCCTTCCAGGAGATCGTGGGAAAGGACGGCATTCTCGGGCATGCGTCCGCTGAGCGACAGCGTGAAGACGTCCACGTCGATCAGGCCTTTGCCGGTGTAGATGCCTTCGCCAAAGAGGTCCTGATACGTGTCGGAGACGGCCGTGGTGTAGGGATCGACACCGGTGTGACCCGCGAAGACCCTCGAGAAGAGCGAGCCCACAGCACTGGACAGCGTCACGCTGACGCGCGGCTGGAGGATGCCGTACCCCTCCGTGATCCGCCCGAGCGCGAGATCGAACCGCGGACGCTGAAGCGGGTGAAGGGCGATTCCAATCAGTGAGCGCGCGGCGTCGCGCGGAAGGCGGGTGTCGGCGTCGAGGACGATGCAATAGCGAATCCTGTTGAGCACGGAGAGGTCGCCCACCTGCAGAATGAGCCCCGTGGAACCGCCGCGAAGCAGCCGGGTGAGCTCTTCGATCTTCCCGCGCTTCCGCTCCCAGCCCATCCAGGTGTTCTCTTTCGGGTTCCAGCGGCGCGCTCGATGGAACAGGTAAAACCGATTCCCTTCCTCCTGCGCATACCTGGCGTTGAGCGCCTCGATCCCAGCCTGGGCGGCCGCGAGGATCTCGCGATCTTCGGGCATCTCTTCCGCCGGCGCGTCGGTAAAGTCGCTCACGATGGCGAAGTGGATGCGCGGGTCGACGTTGCCCAGCGCCTGAACCTCCAGGTGGCTGAGAAGCGAGCGCACACCGTCCACGCTGGCGAGCAGGGT
>JBOGSE010000013.1:0-2217 GCA_050694895.1 bacterium
GTTGGCCCGACTGAACAGCTCGGCCGGGCGCAGGTGCCTGGTCCCGTCACTGTACTCGACATACCCGAAGAAGTACCGCGACCAGAAGAATGACGCGAAGTCGACCTTCAGGTAGTGAGAGAGCTTCACCATTGTTGTCAGGAATTCGATATCGAGGGGCTCCCAGAAGCTGAAAACGTCTCGCGCAAAGAGCGCGGGAGCGGCGGCGACCGCCTGGCCGCCGAGCTCATTGTCCCTGGCCTTGTAGAGCCACGCTTCGCCGAGCACCAGCTTCTTGTTGGATCGCCTGGCGATCTCGCCAACCCTGAACGCTTTGTCCACTACATAGTCCCGATTCACCGGATAGATGTGCATGTCAATGTAGTCCACTGGGAGCTGGGCAAGGCTCTGCGTGTAGGCCAGGTCATCCCAGGTCCCGGCGCCGGCGCCGATCAGCACGCCTGACCGGTCCAGCCCTTTCAGCATGTGCTGCACGATCTCGATGACGTGCTGCACGCTGAACGGCAGGCCGGTATTCTCCTGCTGCGTGCCCGGCTCGTTTTCGATGGTCAGGTAGTCGGGCCGGATCTCGCGGATGATCGTCTCCGCCATCTGCCGCTTCTCTTGCTTGTAGCGGTCGAGGGTAAGGCCGGTGTAGTAGGTGGTCACGGGCAAGGCGCTGAACACGGACTCTCGAAACCCCGCGGTCATCTGCGCGAGGAACTTCAGATTCCGCCTCTTGAGCTCCTGGCTCAGCCGCTTATAGAAGTCGAGATACTCCGCCGACCGGGGAAACGCCGGAATCAAGATAGGGTACTTTATGGCCACCTTGACCCCGCGGATCCCCAGCGGCTGCATGCGATCGAGGTTGAGCATGACGGCCTGCCATGCCTGCTCTCTCAGCAGTTGCTCACCCAGATTGCTGTTCGCCGCCAGGAGCTCGGCGCTGAAGATGACGTCATGCTTTGCGCCGGTCCACCGGGGAGTGATGTAGGTGTCGATCGCCTTCAGTTTGTCGCCCAGCACAGGGTACAGGTCTGCGAATTCGGCCGGGGCGACCGTGGGCTGACCCGCGGGCGCGGCTCCGAGCCCGGGTCCAGCAACAGGACCGACGGCGCCGAGGAAGCCGGCCAGGAGCACGACACCCCGCAGTCCAGGCGCCAGAGAACGGATCTGCACGTTTCATCCCCCGCGAACTGATTTACCCGCTCGCAGGGAGGTGCAGACCTTGAAGGGTTGATGTACGCTTAGGGCTCCGTCGCCATCACACGACCGCGTCGTACCCGCTGCGCGCTCACGGCCGCACCCCGGCCGCACGGATCCCGGCGGCGCGCTTGCGTTCGACCATCGCGCGGAATTCTGTTGTCGTCATCACGAACCCCAGCGCCGCTTCGATTTCCATCAGGGCGAAGCGGTGGTAGTCCTCGCCGTTCATCGACCCGCAGGCGTCCGCCAGCACCACGATGCGGAAGTCGCGGCTGAACGCATCATAGACCGTCGCCAGCACGCAGTTATTCGTGTTGACGCCGCAGATGAACAGCGTTTCAATCTGCAGCCCCCGCAAGATGCTCTCCAGGTCGGTTCCGTAGAAGCCGCTATACCGGTGCTTGATGACCACCGGCTCGTCGCGCTGCGGCGCCAGCTCGGGCAGGATCTCCGCGTAAACTGACCCCTCCACGTTCTCGCCGCTCTGGCGCGGCTTCCCCATGCCGGGGATAATCTTGCCGGTCTGATACTCCAAGAAGGGGTTGCGGTGGTCGACGAACCCCCACGGCGAGGGCCGGCGTGAGTAGGTGGCGACGTGCACGATGGGGATGTCGGCCGCGCGCGCAACATCAAGCGCAGTCCGGGCCGCGGCCACGATCGCGGCGGTCTTCGCCGGATCGATCAGATGGTACCCTACGCTTGGATCGACATGCCGGCGCTGCATGTCGATCGATAGAAATGCGCTCCGGTCGAGATCTATTACGTCCGCGACTTCTTCAGGCAAAGCCATCTTGACCGCTCCTCCTTTCCTGCGATCACGGTCGGCGCCTGCCGGTCGGGTGTACCGTGCACGGACTACGCTGTGCCGGTGGCAGGGCGAGCCGGTGACCGTCCATCCAGGTCTTCGATGTCGAGCGATCTTTGAAATTCTACCGCGATGGGCTCGGGATCCCCTTCAAACCCACGCGGTATGGCGACGATTCGTTCGAAGCGCGGGTGGGGGATGTGAGGTTCTTGCTCCATCCCGACTTC
>JBOGSE010000014.1:0-1006 GCA_050694895.1 bacterium
GGCTGAACGCGGAGCGTTCTCCAGTTAGGCGCCGGGCTCGGGGGAGGAGCAGGTCACGCTGACTCTCTTCGGCGCATGTCGTGAGCCGGAGCGAGATGGCCATCCAATCAACGCGCGCGGGGTGCCAGGAGCTCGGCCGAGGTTGGGCGGCGTGGTCGAGCCACAGGAGGTGCCTTGCCGGTTCCGGCTTATCCAGTGCGGCTCCAGTTAGGCGACGGGCTTGGCCATCCCCTCCGCGCTTACGCGGCCAGGAAGCGCTGCATGTCGAACGCCTCGTTTCGGAGGAGGATGTAGAAGGCCGCTCTGCCCAGCTTGTGGGCCAGGATGGAGAGGGCTTTCGGCTTGCCGTGCCTGGCGGCCGTGTGCTTGAGCCAGGCCTGGGCTTGGGGATTCTGGCGGAGGAAGAGTACAGCGGCCTCGGAGAAGGCCCACGTGAGGTGGGCGTTGCCGATCTTCTTGCCGGAGGTGCCGGTGCGTGTGCCAGCGGACTCTTTGGCGCACGTAACCAGCCGGGCGTAGGAGGCGAAGTCCTGGACGGTCGGGAAACGGCGGATGTCGTGGATCTCATAGAGGAGGACGAGGGCGAGGATCTTCCCGATGCCGGGGACGGTGCGCAGGCGATAGAGGGTGTTGGGGTCATGCTGCCGGGCGGTGCGGAGAATGTAGAGTTCGAGCTCTTTCAGCAGTCGGTCGTAGTGATCAATGAGCGCCAGGTCGACCTCGATGCTCTTCCGCACGACGGGGTGCGCGAAGTGCTCGGGTACGGCAGCGCGATTGGCGTGGTAGGCGAGGTTCTTCTCGAACGCCGGGAGGTTGTATTGGCTGGTGGTGTTCTGGATGTGGGTGAGGAGTTCGGCCCGCTTGCGCATGAGGTGCATCCGACGCCGCAGGAGATCGCGGGTGGCGCGCATGCGCGCGGGATAGACGTAGGCCATGGGGATCAAGCCGCCGCGGAGGAGGGCGGCGATCTTATGGGCGTCGATCCTGTCATTCTTGGCTTTGCCGC
>JBOGSE010000015.1:0-1746 GCA_050694895.1 bacterium
ACACTGAGGTGCGGCTTGGGGCGATCTATGCGCTCGAAAAACTCGCCCGTGATTATCTGCCGCTGCATCAACAAATCATGGATATCCTCTGCGCTTACGTGCGCAAGAACGCGGGGCCGCCGAAGCCATGTTCGGAGGAGATCAGAGCGGCTTATGCGAAGGGGTGGATTGTTTATAATGTGTTTCATGAGGAAGCCGCCCTAAAAACGCGCAAAGCCGAACTGAAAGCCTTCGTCGATGTGCAGGCGGCACTGACCGTGATCGGGCGGCGCTCCAAAAGGCAGCGGAAATTCGAGGAGCGACGAAGAGGCGATTACGCCGATCGCCTAGACCATTTTCATGATTGGCGGCGATAACCCGAATTGGCGATATAATTTGCGCATTCTTGGGCCGTGAAGTCTGCGAGCGCTTGAGCTATCGCGTTGACGAGGGCGTCAAATGTTCGGGCGGCAGCCTTGCGGAGTGCTGCTTTGAGCTTGGCGAAGGCTTGTTCGATTGGGTTGAAGTCGGGGCTATAGGCTGGCAGGTAGCGAAGCGTCGCGCCAGCCCGCTCAATCGCTTCCTTGACGCCAGCGACTTTATGACTGGCGAGATTGTCCAAAACGACGACATCGCCCTGGCGCAAGGTCGGAGCGAGAAAGTGTTCGACGTAGGTCAAGAAACTCGCGCCGTCCATCGGCCCATCGAACACGCAGGGCGCGGTGATCTCATCGTGGCGAAGCGCGGCAACGAATGTTGTTGTCATCCAGTGGCGATGTGGCACAGGGGCGATGAGGCGCTGACCGCGAGGCGCGCGTCCATAAAGCCGCGCCAGATTGGTCTTTGCTCCAGTTTCATCGATGAACACGAGATGTTCCGGGTTCAGATCGGGCTGGCTTGCCCGCCATTCCTCGCGGGCCTTGGCGATATCCGCCCGGTCTTGCTCGGCGGCGCGCAATGACTTTTTTTGAGCGTCAAGCCGAGCTGCCGCAGCCTTTTCCAAAGGCAGCCAATGCTGACCTTGAGATCGTGTTCCGCGATGAGCCAGGCTTGCAGTTCGGCAAGCGTCGCATCGGGTTCGCTCATCACCTGGGCGCGCAGGGCCTCATCGTGCGCGGCAAGCTTCGGCTTGGGGCCGCCCGCCCAAGGACGCGCGCCCGTCTCTCCGGTCGTCTTTCGCCGTCCCAGAACTTTGTAGATATAGGACACGCTGACCCGGAAGATGGATGCCGCAGCATAAGCGCCCGTTCCCGAATCCACTGCCGCCATCACCCGCTCGCGCAGGTCCTGCGAGTAAGCTCTCCCCATCGCGGTTCCCCTCGTCGAATCAACGCCGAAAGGGAATCAGAAATCTCGCTCCGCCGGAATCCCCACGCGATTCCATCAACAATGAAGACGCTCTAGATCTGCGCGCCTCTCATCTTGCCGCTGTTGATTTGCGCGGTTTGTATTTCGAGCTTACGGATTTTTCTGGCTCATGCCTCGAACGTGCGCAGCTCGAGAGAGCGCACTTCTATCACTCTCTGTTCATAGGAGCGCATCTCGAGGGCGCGAACCTCGATCGCGCGGGTCTCGAATACACGATGTTCTCGTATCACAAAGAATCAGCGCATCTCGAAGGCGCGTGGCTCTCTCCGCGTCTCACGGGCGCGTACCTCGATCAAGTTCATCTCGAAGGCGCGTGGCTCAGTGGCGCAACAGGGCTGACTCAGGAAGAACTGGAGAAGGCGTTCGGCAACGAGAACACCGAGATGGGACCCACAGGCC
>JBOGSE010000016.1:0-1746 GCA_050694895.1 bacterium
ATGGGGTCCAGCGTGTCCAATCGGCCGACAAACGTCCGGTAGGCATCCGTGCGATAGTCAGAGAGGAGCAGTCCGTTGGCCGAGAGGAGTCCGGGCTGATTGAGGATCAAGACCCTGGGGATGGACAGCTCCCGGGCGATGAGCCCGGCGTGCACGGGCCCGGCCCCCCCGAACGCGACCAGGGTGAAGTCGCGGGGATCGTGACCGCGCTCAGTGGTGATCTTCCGGACGGCACCGACCATATTGGTGGTCGCGACCTCCAGGATCCCCACGGCGGCCTCCTCCACGCTGACCCCCAACGGCGCAGCGATCTGCTGCTCCATCGCCTGCCGGGCTGCAGAGACGTCCAGCGGGCGCTCCCCGCCACAAAATCGCTGCGGGTTGAGATATCCCAGGATCAGATCCGCATCGGTGACCGTCGGCTGAATTCCCCCCGCCGCATAGCAGACTGGTCCCGGCTCCGACCCGGCACTCTCCGGCCCCACCTGCAATGCGCCCATGCGGTCGAGCGTGGCCAAGCTACCGCCTCCAGCCCCGATGGAGCGAATATCGATGCCAAGGGTCCGTACCGGATACCCGTCCACCAGGGATTCGGAGCTATAGATCGGCCGCCCATCGACCACCAGGCTGACGTCGGTCGACGTGCCGCCCATGTCAAGGGTGGTCAGGTCCCGATAGCCGGCCTGAGTGGCCAGGACAGTCGCGCCCGCCACACCGGCCGCCGGTCCTGAGGCGACCAGGCGGACCGGAAAGGCGGCGGCGACCTCCCCCCGAATCACGCCGCCGTTGGACTGCATGATCTCCAGTGGGCAGGTGATGCCCAGTGCATCAACTGCCCCGGCCAGGTGCCGTAAATACCCCGCAGTCTGCGGCATGACGTAACTGTTGACGACGGCCGTGCTCCAACGCTCGTACTCGCCGTACTCTGCCGAGACTCGTGCCGAGAGCGAGTACAGAAACCCCGCCTCGCGACAGAGCATGGTCAGGGCCTCCTCGTGCACGGGGTTGGCGTATGAATTGAGCAGACAGATCGCCACCACTTCTGCGCCTCGTCGGCGCAGTTCCTCGAGGACGGCCTTCGCCCCGACAACGTCTAGCGGGACCTGCACCTGGCCGCCCGCCGTGACTCGTTCAATGACTTCCAGGCGAAGGTCTCTTGGAGCCAGCGGTGGTGGCTTATCCAGATACAGGTCGTAGAGCGAAGGACGGCGCATCCGCCCGATCTCCAGGACATCACGGAAGCCCGCGGTGGCCAACACACCGACCCGGGAGCCTTTTCGCTCGAGCAGTTGGTTCGTGACGACGGTCGTCCCGTGGACGATCCGGCCGACCTGATCCAGGCGGATCCCAGTAGCGTGCAGGAGGCGATGGATGCCGGCGGCAATGGCCTCGGCCAGCCGGTGCCGGGAACTGGGGACCTTCAGCATGACAAACTCGCCCGACTGCGTCTCCTGCGCGAAGAAGTCGATGAACGTTCCGCCGACGTCGAAGCCGATCCAGTACACTGGTGGCCCCATCACCATGTCGAATCCGCCAGATTCCGCAGGCAGTCGGCCAGTACGCTCGCCCCCAGCGCCAAATCCTCGGGCAACGTGTACTCCTCGGGAGTGTGGGAGATGCCGCGGTGACTGGGGATGAAGAGCATCCCGGCATCCGTGCAGGCGGCCATGTGTTGGGTGTCGTGGCCGCCGCCACTGGGCATCTGAACGAAGTCAGTCCCGAGCTTCGTCAGTGTCTGGCACAGGG
>JBOGSE010000017.1:0-1683 GCA_050694895.1 bacterium
TAGTCCAGGACATACCATGTCATTGCATTGACGACCTGCGGACACCTCGGCCGCGCCGCTGAGAAAATCCTGCAACCGGAACCGCAGGAACCTGAGCCGATGAGTCAAAGAAAAACAGTGCTCACGCGGTACGCACACCGAGGAGGTTCTGCCCATGGATTTCGTGCGCGTGCATGACGCCCTGACCCAGGCCCGTGCCAGACTCTTCGACTGGATCAGACCGCTATCTCAGGAACAATACACGCAACAGTTTCCCTTCGGTATGAAAACGCTGCGGCGCACGATGGTGGAGATCGCCGTCGCCGAGTGGCTCTATACGACGCGCCTGCGAGGCGAGACAGTTCCCGACCAGAAGCAATGGCCGATCAGTGAAGAGCGGCAGCCCGCGTTCCGCGATCTGGAGGCCGCGTGGAAGGAGCACACTCCTCAGGTGCGCGCCACGCTCGCCGGTATCACCGATTGGGAGAAAGAAATCGAGCCGCGCATCACGGACGGTGGCAAGACGAGAGTCCTGATCGTCACCCGGGGTGAGGCGGCGACGCAGATGCTCCTGCACGAGGTGCACCACCGGGCGCAGGCCATGGCCATGCTGCGGCAACTGGGGGTGGAAGCCCAAAATCTCGACTACATCCAGTTTGTCCGCCGGGTGCGCGAGGAGCCCGCCCCGGTCTAACTGGCGGCGCGCAGCGCGCCCACGCCAACGTTTCGCGCTTCGCCGCGCAGGAAGCGCCGTCGCACAACAAGAAAGTTCATGTGCCGCGGTTCACTTGCCGGAACCCTCCGGACCGCGCTGGCCGATGAAGACAGTAGAGCAGGTGATGGTCACCGGTGTCCCAACCGTTTCGGTGGGCAAAACGGTTTCGGATGCCATCGCCATCATGCTCGAGCACGACGTCAATCTGCTCCCCGTCGTCAACAGCGACCGCCTGGTCGGGCTCATCACGATGCGCGATCTTCTGCGCGCCCTTCCGTATCGACCGATCGTCGATGTGATGCAGCAAGGCCTCGTCACCGCCTCCCCATCGATGCCCATCACCGGCGTCTACGCGCTCATGGACGAGCTGCAGACCGGGCAGCTCCCGGTAGTCGATCAGGGGCGGATTGTCGGCATTATCACGAGGGAAGGCATTTTGCGCGAGCTGGGCCCGCCGATCGACCCGCTTACCGAACTGCCGGGGTCGGCGGCCCTGCGAGGGCGCGCGGTGCGGTATCTGAAAGAAGGGCGCGAGATCGCTGTCGTCTTCGTCGATCTTGACAACTTTCGGGCGTTGAACAAACGGTCCGGACATGTCGTTGGGGACAGATACATCAAAGGCGTGGCCGATGCGCTGCAGGCCACCATCGATCCTGCAAGCGACCTCCTCTACCGGTACGCGGGCGACGAGTTTGCCATCCTGACCACACGGCGCCGAGACGAAGCGGAAGAATTGCGTCGAAGGGCCGAGGAGGCCATCACGGCGGTCCGCCCAGAGGGGGCGCCTGAAGACTTTACGCTCGGAGCATCGACAGGCATTGAGGGCGGCAAGCGCACGACCGAGCGTGAAGACGTGCACTTCGAGGCCACCGTCGATGACCTGATCACCATTGCGAGCCGGCAGAGCACCCAGGTCAAGCTCGCTAAATCCGGGGGTCTGGTCCCCGCGCCGGAGACCGCGGTCGAGACGGACCGCCCCGAACCGCGCC
>JBOGSE010000018.1:0-2579 GCA_050694895.1 bacterium
ACACTTTCCTCAAAGGGCCAGGTCGTGATCCCTGAGGATGTTCGCAATGCTCTCGGTTTGGAGCCCGGTGCCCGGTTCGTGGTCATGGGCGACGGGGACGTCGTGATTCTCAAGCGGATCGAGACTCCGGCCAGAAGTGAGTTTCGGGCGCTCAAGGCCAAGGCCCAGGGGCAGGCGCGTCGGGCCGGGCTGAAGCCCGCCGACGTGCAGAAAGCCATCCGCAGCGTGCGCCGGCGCGGATGAAGGTCGTTCTCGACACCAACGTCCTCATCTCCGGGATCTTTTTCTCCGGGCCCCCGGCAGGAATCCTGGCGGCGTGGGCCGGCGGCCGGTTCGAACTGGTCGCCAGCGTGGAAGTCCTCGCCGAGTATCGGCGGGTCGCCGAGCGCCTCCACAAGAAGTTCTCCTCGATCGATATCAACGCCATCCTCGATCTCGTCACCCGGGAGACCCGCATCGTGGAGCCCGTGCCCGTGCCGGTGTCCGCCTGCGACGACCCCGACGACCTCAAGTTCCTGGCTTGCGCGCTGGCCGGCGGCGCGAGCTTCATCGTCACCGGTGACCGAGCGCTCTTGCGAGCCTCTGGTTTCCAGGGACTCGCTGTCGTGACTCCGCGCGAGTTCCTGCGGCATCACCTCGAGCGGTAAGGGATCGTAAATAAATAACGATAGCAATGTCCCATCACCTGGGTCGAATGGTGTAGTTCCAGTCGCCGTGGAACTTGTGGCGCTCCAGATTCAGGCGCTGCATCTCTTCGTCTGTCACCTTGCGGCCGGTTGGGTATTTGCGCCGGTCCAGGCGGCAAGTCACCTTGAGACCCTTGGCCGTGGCGGTCCGAGAGATCAACTTGACGATTGTCTCGTAGTCCCGCAGCGGTTCGCCGCGCCAGTTCGAGGAGATGAAAGAGAAGAGCCGGTGCTCGATCTTGTTCCATTTGCTCGTTCCCGGCGGGAAATGACAGACGGTGATGGAACGGTCCGTTTCGTCCGCCAGTCTCTGCAGTTCTAGCTTCCACAGTCTCAGCCGCGACCCGTTGCTCCCACCGGCGTCCGCCGTGATCAGGATGTCCTTCGCTGCGGGATACAGGCGTCTGCCCTCATGCCGCCACCAGCCCCTGATGGACGCTACGGCGAAAGCGGCGGTATCGTGGTCCGTTCCAACGTTCACGAAGCCCCTGTTGCGATCGATATCGTAGACGCCGTAGGGATACGCGCGGGGAACGTCGGGGCCTGGGAAGTCGTGCCCCTGGACCTTGACAGGCTTCTTCCCCGGCAGCCATTGCCGTCCAGCGTTCGCGTAGTTTCCAACCAGTTCCTTCTTCTTGGTGTCCACCGAGATGACGGGCGCTCCTTGCGCCAGGGTTCGCTTGACCCGCGTGTTGATGTGGCGGAACTGCGCGTCCCGGTCGGGATGGTCGCCGCCCTCTTCCGTCTTGCGGTTGCCCTGCAGGCTGTACCCCTGCGCGTGGAGGAGCTGGGCGACCTTCATGTGACTGATCGGATGCCTCTGCCGGGTGAGTTGCGCGGCCAGGGTCCGCGTGCTCTTGCAGGTCCAGCGCAGCGGCGTTTCCGGATCGCCCCGCGTGTCCGGGTCGATCAGACGTTCCAGTGCACCCGCCAAGCGGGGATCGTGGTCGGTGATCTTCTTGCGTCCCGCTCCCGGCTGTCGGACGCGGCCTGCGGGGAGCGCCGTTCCCCCGTCGATTTCCTTGATGCCCTTGGCGATGGCCTTCCGCGACAGTCCGCACGCACGGCTCACTTCCGAAATCCCGCCGCGACCCAAGGCGCGCGCTTCGTTGGCGGCCATGAGCCGGCGGGTCCGCTCATCCAGAAGCGGCCACACGCTGGATAGCTTCGCTTCAAGTCCGGAGGAAGTCTCCATCCCCCGCGACTATACGAACTCCAGTCAGCATTTGCAACGGTTATTTATTTACGTCTCCTTACCTGGGAAAGGCATTGGTCCGCGGTCCGGGCGGCGAGCGGCGGCCGGTAGGTCCCGGCCTGCCTCCGCCCGGCGCCCAGTCCGAGGCCACCGTGGCCGTCGGGCCTGACGTCTTCGTGTCGGACGGGGCGGAGACGGCCGTCGCCGTCGACATCGCCAACGGCAACCTCCTGGCGACCGTGTTCAACAAGGGATACTCCAACTCCCTGAGCAGCCTGCGGGTGTCCGCCAACGGAGGTCTTTCCTGGGCGAATCGCACGTTCCCCAACGGCACCGGCACCTTCACCGACTATCCGTACGACCCCTGGGCCGCGGCCGGGAATGCGGGGGGCGAGCTGTTCGCGTCCCTCATCCGCCGTGACACCGATTCGCCCCTGGCCCGGGTGGTCATCGCTCGGTCGCACGACGGCGGCGGTGTCTGGTCCCGGTTCTTCGAGGCCACCACGAACGACTGGCACGACCGGGCCATGTTCGATCTGGACCGGAGCGCCGCACGAGGGGGCGGAAGCGGCGGTGCTCACGACGGCTCGATCTACCTCACGTACGACGGCTTCGATGCCAGCGACAATTACGTCGCCTCCTACTTCCAGGAGGTCTCGCCGACCGGGGTGCTGACCCGGGACTGGACGATCTCCACC
>JBOGSE010000019.1:0-10507 GCA_050694895.1 bacterium
TCACCGCGGCGCTGGCCAGCGCGCCAATGCCCAGGAGCACCGCGGCGCCGATCAGGACGCCGCGCGGACCCCAGCGGTCGGCCATGCGGCCGACGATCGGACCGACCGCTCCGTAGATGAGAAGCGAGAGCGCGGCGATCGTGGACATCGACGTGCGGCCCGATCCAAATTCGGCTTCTAATGGCTTGATGAAGACGCCGAACGAGGACCGCACGCCCGACGCGCCGAGCAGCACGAGGCTCGCTGCGCCAAGCACGATCCAGGCGTGGTGATAGTGGCGCTGCGTTTGTGTGCGCATCATCGTCGCACCGCGATCATGCCGGGCATCGTATCCCGACGCCACTCGCTACGCGCCGCCCTTCGAGCGTTCCAGGACCCTCTGGCTTCGGCACCGATCCTATACGTGCCCTCGGCCGTGTCCTGGTTGACGCGGCCCTCAAATGTAATGACGACCAGTCGTTCGCGGAGGACGCCCCAACGGACGGTCTGCCCTTCCACAACCCCGTCGATCTGCGCGTGGGGGAGCCAGTCCAGGCCGAGTTCGATCCTCCCGCTGATCGTCTTTCCGCGCTGCCGGATGTCGACCTTGAATCGCCCAGTCGACTGCCCGTCTGCACTCATCCACGCGCCGTCCCAAACGCCGGCGACGTTCGCGGCCGGCCGCCCGCAGGCCATCAGGGTCAACGCGCTCACCGCAGGGAGCAGAACGTACAGGGCCAGACGCCGGGTGTCTCTACGGCAGCGCAATGAAGACGTTCTTGACCTCCGTGTAGAGCTCGAGCGCGTTCATCCCCAGCTCGCGGCCGAAGCCGCTCATCTTCATCCCGCCGAACGGCGCCTCCTGATGGACGCTGTGATTGCTGTTGACGCTGATGACGCCGGTGCGGATCGCGCGCGCCACGCGCAGCGCCCGTCCGACGTCGCGGGTCCAGACGCACCCCGACAGGCCATAGGGCGAGTCGTTGGCCATGCGAATGGCGTCTGCCTCCTCGTCGAAGGGGATAACGCACGCCACGGGTCCGAAGATTTCCTCCTGAGCGACCCGCATGTCGTTGCGGACATCGGTGAGCACCGCAGGCACAAGGAATGCGCCGGAGGCAAGGCGGGGATCGGCCGGCGGCTCCCCGCCGAACGCCACCTGCGCGCCTTCCTGCCGCCCAATGCGAATATAGTTCAAGATGCTCTCTCGCTGACGGATCGAGATCACCGGCCCCATCTCGGTGGCCGGATCGAGCGGATCGCCCACGCGCAGGGCTCGGGCGGCATCGGTGAACAGACCTACGAACCGGTCGTAGGCGGATCTCTCGACGAAGACGCGGCTGCGCGCGCAGCAGTCCTGTCCCGCGTTGCCATAGACCGCGGTGACGCCGGCCTGGGCGCCCCGCTCGAGATCGGCGTCGGCGAAGATTACATTGGCCGACTTTCCCCCAAGTTCCAGCGAGACGCGGGTCATCGTATCGGCGGCGAGCCTCATGACCTGGATACCGGTCGCCGTTTCGCCTGTCAGCGCCACCTTGCCCACGGCCGGATGCGTGACAATGGCCGAACCCACCGAGGCTCCCGGACCCGTGACGACATTGAGCACACTCGGGGGAACGCCGGCGTCGAGCGCCAGGGCCGCCAGCCGCAGCGCCGTCAGCGGCGTATAGGAAGCCGGCTTCAGGATCACAGAGTTGCCGGTCGCGAGGGCCGGCGCCACTTTCCAGGCGGCAATCAAGAACGGAAAGTTCCAGGGCACGATCAACCCGACGACACCGATCGGCTCGCGCAGCGTGAAGTCCAGGCCCCGGTCGGCAACCGGAATCGTCTCGCCGAAGAGTTTGTTCGCCGCGCCCGCGTAGTACTCGAAACATCCCGCCGCCGCCTCGACTTCCCCGCGGGCATCGGTGATCGTCTTGCCGCCCTGGTGAACTTCGAGCGGGGCGAGTGCCTCGGCGTGCGAGCGAATCTGCTCGGCCAGTCGCAGGAGCACGCGCCCCCGGTCGGTTGCGCTCATGCGCGCCCAGGGGCCTGACTCGAACGCGGCCGCCGCGGCTCTGGCGGCGCGGTCGACGTCCTCGGGCCCGCCGCGCGCCACGTGGGCAACGACGTCACCGGTGGCCGGGTTGGTGACCTCAAACGTCTCGCCACTCGCCGCGGGCACTTCGCTCCCGCCAATGCGCATGTGAACTGTGGCCGGTTGCGTGACAGCTCGTCGGTTCATCTGGCCCCCTCCGCATGGAGCTTGCGAACGTCGGCGCGACTTCGGGCCCGCAGTGGCCGCAGCGCAATGATACCGGCGAGCGGGCCAAGCGCCATCAACATAAACGCCCAGCCCCACTGTACCGTTGGGCTCGCTCCGGCCGTCTTCCACAGGTCGAGCACCAAGCCGAATACTGCCGGCGCGGCGGCCGTTGCCGCCCACCCAAAGAGCATCTGCACCGCAAAGGCCCCACCGAGCGAACGCGCAGGTACCACCTCCATCAGCGTGGACGCATAGGAGGGAGAGTCGGCCAGGCTGACGATCCCGTAAAGAAGAGCGACGGCCGCCGCCACGGCCACCGGGGCGCTGAACAACCAGCCGAACCCCAGCGAGCACATGAGGCTGACGCTCAGCATCAGCGTTGCCGCGCGGGCCCGGCCGACACGGTCCGAGAGGCGTCCGCCGGTGACCGCACCGAGTGCCCCTCCAAGGCCGATGGCGACCGCCGCCAGCAGCCCTCCGCGCGCCAGCGCATCGCGGCCCGCGACGCCATGCGCCGCGAGCGACGCCACCATGAACGGCGCGAGCCATCCCCACAGCCCGAACAGCTCCCAGTTGTGACCGGTGTAGGCCACGATCACTCTTCGCGCCGATGCATTCTTCAGCACATCAGCGGCATAGGACGAGAGCACGGCCGGTCCGGCGAGCGGCGGCAGCGTGACACTCGGCACCTTCCAGGCGATCACGAGGGCCCCCAGGAGTTCGAGGATGCCGATTCCCACCATGATGGCACGCCATCCGAAGATCGGGGCGAGCACGCCGACATAGAACAGCGGGGCGGCGTAGGCAGTCACGAGCGTCGCCATGTAGATCCCCGTCGCGGTCCCTCTCCGTGCCGCGGGGATTGTTTCGGCGATCTGCTTGAGCGCGGGCAGGTACAGCCCCCCGATCAGGATGCCCACGAGCAGCCGCAGGACGAACCCCGAGGCGACGTCGCGTGCGCCAAACGCGAACAGCAGGTCGCCCACGCCGACCAGCGCGGCCGACCACGCCATGATCGGCTTGCTCTTCATCCGATCGAGGAGCACTCCCACGATCACATAAGCGGCCAGGGTCCCGAACTGGAATCCGCCGAGGATCGCGCCGGCCTGGCCGGCGCTCATCTGCCACTCTGTCGTCAGAATCGGGATCAGGACGGAGAACGTGAGAGCCGTCTGATGGCCCAAAAACTGCCCCAGACACAGGGCCGCAAAGCCTGACGTCCAGGCCGACCTCTCCGCGGTCGTCAGGACGCCTCCACCTTCTGCTTGGGGATATCCTTCTTGGGATCGATGAACGGCAGCGCCACCACTTTCGCCGCATGGCGTGGCTCATCGGACAGGCGCTGGACCTCCACCCGCTCGCCCGGCTTGCTGTGCTCGGCGGCGATCATGGCCAGCCCGATATTCTTCTTGAGGGTCGGCGAGTAGAGAAACGCGGACGCGGTGCCGATCTGTCTTCCGTCTTTGTACACCTTCCACGGGCCTTCGAACTCGTGCGGCCCCGGGGTGCCTTCGACCTCGAAGCCCACCAGTTTGCGCTTGATGCCTTCACGCTTGACACGCTCGAGCGCTTCTCTGCCCACGAAGGCCTTCTGCGGATTCTCGATCTGCCATTCCAGGCCCAGTTCATAGAGGTTGGTCGTCAAATCCATGTCGGCCTGGTTGTTCAGGATGCCGGCCTCCACGCGCCGGGCATGGTTCGGTCCGGCCGGGATGAGGCCCAGCGGCTTTCCACGTGCGACGATGAGATCGATCATCCTCTCTGCGAGGCTGTTATCCAGGAGAAAGATCTCGTACCCTATTTCGCCGGTCCAGCCTGTGCGGGTGATGATCGTGGGGATGTTGCCGGGGAGATCGTCGTGCATGGACCAGTAGTACTTCAGCGTCGAGATGCGATTGCCGATCAGCGCGGCCAGCAGGTCGGGGGATTTGGGGCCCTGGATCTGAATGGGATACACGTCCGTGATCCGCACCGTCGCGTTCAGGCGCATGCCCACCGCGACCCCTTTGGCCCAGAGATGCACGTCGCTGTCGGAGGGGCAGAGCCAGAAGCGATTCTCGCCCAGACGCAGCACGACGGGATCGTTGACGACACACCCGTTTTCGTCGGTGATGAGCGTGTACTTGCACTGGCCGATGGCGCACTTGCTCATGTCCCTGGGCGTCAGCACCTCCATCAGCCGGAACCCGTCGGGGCCGTCGATCTCTACCGGTCGCTCGACGGAGACATCCCAGAGCGTGACACCGTGGCGAATCGCCGAGTACTCCTGGTCCTTGGTCTGCCCCTCGAAGTCGACGGCGTGGAGATGATGGTTGTACCAGAGGAACGAGGTGGCCCCGAGTCGTCTGAACACGGGGAACAACGGGGACTTCTGGTACCGTGCGGAGTGCACCAGACGGTAGTCGTAGAGATCGCCTTTCATCAGCGCGCTCACTCCTTCCGGCGGACTCGTGGCGGCCGCCCATGCTCTTGACAGCCGCGCTAGCCCCGGCGTCTAATGGTATAGACCAATTATGGCACTGGACGTCCGCGCGCGCAACGCCCGTCTGCGTCCCACCGGCTCCGTTCGGGGGCTGGCGGGCCGCTTTGCGGCGGGCGTCCCCAGATATCAGCAGATCGCCGAAAGCCTGCTCAGCCGGATCGAGCTGGGAGAGTTGAAGCCCGGCGAACGCCTGCCGCCCGAGCGCGCCTTGAGCGGGTCGCTTGGGGTGAACCGAATGACGCTGCGACAAGCCCTGGGGAAGCTCGAGACGGAAGGCCACCTCGACCGCCGGCAGGGCGCGGGCACGTTCGTGGCTCGGCCCAAGATCGAGCGCGGGGCAGGCCGGTTGGTCCCGTTCAGCCGTGGCATGCGGCGGCGTGGCTACCGGCCGGGCGCCAGAGTGGTCGCGCTCGAGAAGCAGCCCGCGAGCGTCGCCGTCGCCAGGAAGCTGCGGATCCCCGTGTCCGCCCCCGTGTACTTCGTGCGACGCGTTCGACTGGTCAATCGAGAGCCCGCGATGCTTGAAACCTTTTGGATGCCGGCGAAACGATTCCCCCGGTTCGAGCGCTTCGATATCCGAACGCGTTCGGTGTACGAAATCTTGGAAACGGAGTACGGCGTGACGGTGAGCCGGGCGCGGCAAAGCCTCGAGCCGGCCGTTGCGTCCGACTATGAGGCGCGGCTGCTCGGGGTCGAGGTGGGTGCCCCCCTTATGCTGGAGGAACGTCTGGCATTCGACGAGCGCGGCCGGCCTCTCGACTACGGCAAAGACCTGTACCGCGGCGACCGGTTCCGGTTTGTCACCGAGACGGCGCCCCTGGAAGTGTAGGACTCGCATGTCGGGAGGCGACTGATGGCGGCCACACTCAGCGCGCAGCAGGCGGCGATTCGCCACCTGGTGGCTCAGTATCGTCCGGGCTACGCCCTGCCGCGCGCCTTCTATCATGATGCGGAACTCTATCGCGGCGAGATGGACGCGATCTGGCGTCGCGGGTGGCTGTTCGCGGGGCATTCGTGCCAGATCCCGCGCGCGGGTGACTACGTTGTCTATGAGATCGACACCGACTCGATTGTCGTCGTCCGCCGCGAGGACGGGACGGTGGGCGCTATGCACAACGTGTGCCGCCATCGCGGGTCGCTCGTGGTCACCGAGCCGTGCGGTCACCGCCGGGTGTTCGTGTGTCCTTATCATCAATGGACCTATGGGCTCGACGGCCGGCTGGTGGCCGCGCGGCACATGCCCGCCGACCTCGATACATCGACGCTGGGACTTAAGACCGTCCGGACGCGCGAGATGGAGGGGCTGATCTTCATCAGCTTCGCCAATGAGCCCCCTGACTTCGAGGAGGCAGCCGATCTCATGGCGCCGATGGCCCAGCCGCAGGGCTTCGCCCGGGCGCGCGTGGCCAAGACCCTGGACTACGAGATCCATGCCAACTGGAAGCTGCTGTGGGAGAATAATCGGGAGTGCTACCACTGCGACGCGAGCCACCCGCAGTACATCAGGGCCAACTTCGACCGCTACGACAACGACGAGCTCGACGAGCATATCGCGCGGCAGATCGCCGAATCCACGGCGCGCAGTCAGGTGAAGTGGGCCGCGTGCGGTCTGTCGATTACGCACGCGCGGGCCGGCCTGCCGGAGTTCCCCGATGCTGACGGCCGCGTCTGGTATTCGGCCAACCGCACCGCCCTGGTGGATGGCTACGTCACAGAGTCACTCGATGGACGCCGGCTCGCTCCGTTGATGGGAGACTATTCTGACGGGGACGTCGGCACGCTGCGGCTGCGGACGCTCCCCAACTTCTGGAGTCACGGGAGTTGTGACTATGCCGTCACGACGCGCCTCACGCCGGCCGGACCGCGCGTGACGCGGGCGCAAACGACGTGGCTCGTAAGCGAATCGGCACAGGAGGGCCGCGACTATGACCTGGCTCGACTGGTGCCTTTCTGGCAGTTGACCTCCGAACAGGACTGGGAAATCTGCGAGCGGCAGCAGCGCGGTGTGGATTCCCGCGCGTATGAGCCCGGTCCGCTCTCGACCGCCAAAGAGTACAACGTGGAGAGTTTCCACCGCTGGTACGTCAGGCAGATGACCGAAGTCCCCCTGGGGTAGCCGCCAAGTCGTGACGTCGGAGGCGCAGGCCGTCATCATCGGCGGCGGCATCTATGGATGCAGCGTCGCCTACCATCTGACGCAGATGGGCTGGCGTGACATCGTCTTGGTCGAGAAGGGCCAGCTCACCGGCGGCGCGACGTTTCATGCCGCGGGTCTGGTTGGACAGCTGCGGGAATCGGTCAGCCAGACGCGGATGATCATGTACAGCGTGGCGCTCTACCAGCGCCTTCTGGCGGAGACCGGGCAAGATCCCGGATGGCGGGGCACCGGGAGTCTCCGGCTGGCCTCCAGCGCCGATCGTTGGGTGGAGCTGAAGCGGGGCGCCGCTACCGCCAGGACGTTTGGGCTCCCCATGCAGTTGCTCAGCCCTCGCGAGGCCGTCGATCTGTTTCCGGTGCTGAGTGATCGCGAACTGATCGGCGCCGCCTACCTGCCCACCGACGGCAGCGCCGACCCCAATGGGGTCACCTTCGCCCTCGCCCGCGGCGCGCGAAGCCGCGGCGCCCAGATTCACACCGAAACCGAGGCCACGGGCATCGTCGTGCGCCGGGGCCGGGTTGCGGCGGTCGAGACCACGCGCGGAACCATTCGCACACCCATCGCCGTCTGCGCCGGCGGCATCTGGTCGCGACAGATCGCGGCCATGGCCGGCGTCACCGTGCCGATCTATCCCGTCGAGCATCAATACCTCATTACGGCGCCCATAGACGGCATGCATCCGAAGATGCCGGTCGTGCGCGATCCGGACCTTCTCATCTATTTTCGCGAAGAGATCCGCGGGCTGTGCGTGGGGGGGTATGAGCGGGATCCGCTCTCCTGGGCGCTCAATGGCATTCCGCATGATTTCACCCACCGGCTCCTGCCGCCGGACTGGGAGCAGTTCGAGCCGCTGGCGCGCGCCACGGCGTTCCGCGTTCCGGCGTTCGAGCGGGCGGAAGTCCACAAGATCATCAACGGCCCCGATGGGTTTACATCTGACGGCGCGCCAATACTGGGTGAGGCCCCCGGTGTGCGCGGACTCTTTGTGGCGTGCGCGGGATCGGGCATCGCCATGGGAGGCGGAGTGGGCAAGGTCGTGGCGGAGTGGATCGTCGAAGGACAGCCGGGCTTCGACGTGTGGCGCATGGATGTCCGGCGGTTCCAGCCACACTACGGCGATCACACGTTCGCGCGTCTGCGTGTGCTCGAAGTGTGCTCCAAGAACTACGTGCAGCGCTATCCCTTCGAGGAGTGGGAAACGGGCCGCGGTCTGAAGCTCAGCCCGGCCTACCCACGCCTGGTCGCGCTTGGAGCAGCGCTGGGCGAGAAGGGCGGATGGGAGCGGCCCAACTGGTTTGCGAGCAACGAGCCCGCGAGGGAGGCGGCTGCGATGGACTCCGCGCCGACCGGCTGGGCGCGGCACAACTGGTCGCCGGCAATCGCGGTCGAGCACCGAACCGTACGGGACGCCGCCGGCCTCTTTGACTTCACATCGTTCAGCAAGTTTGAGCTCGACGGACCCGGCGCGCTGCCGGCATTGCAGTGGCTCACGGACAATCAGATGGACAAGCCGCCGGGCAGCGTCACATACACGCAGATGCTGAACGCGCGCGGAGGCATCGAGTGCGATCTGACCGTGACGCGCCTGGGTCCTGACCGGTTCATGATCATTACCGGCAGCGCGTTTGGAGTGCACGATCCGGACTGGATGCGCCGGCTCCTGCCTTCCGATGGCTCCGCCGTGCTGCGCGACGTGACGGCCGAACTGTGCTGCATTGGTCTCTGGGGGCCGAAGGCGCGAGACATCTTGCGGCAGGTCTGCCGCGACGATGTGTCCAACGGGACGTTCCCGTACATGACGTGCCGCGAGATCATTGTCGCGGGCATCCCGGTGCGGGCGCAGCGCGTCACGTACGTGGGCGAACTGGGCTGGGAGTTGTACGTACCGATGACACACGGGTTGGCTGTGTGGGACGCGCTCTGGGACGCCGGTCAGCCGCTCGGGCTCCGGCCCGTCGGGTACCGTGCGGTCGACTCACTCCGGCTGGAGAAGGGCTACCGGTACTGGAGCGCCGACATCACACCCGAGTACACACCGTACGAGTCGGGCCAGGGCTTCTGCGTGAAGCTGGACAAAGGCGACTTTCAGGGGCGCGATGCGCTGGTACGGCAGCGCGCTGAAGGGATAAACCAGAAGTTGTGCTGCCTGGTGCTGGCAGATTCTCGAAAGGTTGCGTTGGGCAACGAGCCGGTGCTCAACGGCGCCGGCACGGTGAGCCGCGTGACAAGCGGCGGCTGCGGGTACACCGTCGGCGAGAGCATTGCATACGCGTACCTCCCGGTTGGTCTCACGGCTGAGGGGACGCCGCTGGCCGTCGAAGTGGACGGTGAGCGGAGCACGGCGGTAGTGAAACGCGAGCCGCGCTTCGATCCCACCAACGCCCGGATCAAGGCGTAGACAGAAAGACATTTTTCTGTCAAAATGGTATCATGGCGAAGAAAAAAACGACAGTCTACATTGAGGAAGATCTCCTCAAAGCTGCCAAGATCGCCGCGGCGCGAGCCGGAAAGAAGGAGTACCAGGTCTTCGAAGACGCCCTACGACAATACCTGGGCCTGGGTGTTGTCGAAAGAATCTGGCGAAGAGGTTCGTTGTCGGAGGGTCAGGCGCTCCGACTCGCCTACAAGGAACTCCACGCCGCCCGGCGGTAGATGCTCAGGATCGTCGTCGACCCCGGCGTTCTTATCGCGGCGCTGCTCTCTTCCCGTGGAGCGCCGGCTACGCTGCTCCTGGCCTGGCTTGAAGGCCGTCTTCACCTCATCGTCTCGCCCGGCCTTCTCAGCGAGCTGGAACGCGTTCTGCTCCGATCAAAATTCCGTCCTTACGTCACCAAGGATGAAGTCGCCGCCTACGTGGACCTCATTCGGAACTTTGCTGTGTTACTTGCGGACCCTGAACCCCAGCCGGGCCTGAGTCCCGATCCTGGAGACGACGACCTCATCGCTCTTGCGCGGGCGAGTGGAGCCGACTTCATCGTTTCTGGCGATCCCCACCTGACGGGGCTCCGGAGAGCCCGGCCGCCGGTTGTCACACCCCGGGCATTCGTTGGGCGGCTCGGGGAGCCATCTTAGAGGACGGTTAGTGACGAAGAGCCTCGGCATTCACCACGTAGACCTGCGGGTTACCAACTACCGGCGGTCGGTGCGTTTCTATGACGGCATCTTTCTGAAACTTGGTTTTCGGAAAGCCTACGTCAGGGGAGAGAAAGTCACCTACTACGTGCGAGGATCGACCTCCGTCGGGATCCGCCCCGTCAAGCCCCGTGGTGTGAAGGACACTTCGTACTCCTACAAGCGGGCGGGGATCCACCATCTGGCCGTCGGCGTCCGGAGGAAGAAAGACGTCGACGAGGTTTACAGTCTCCTGCGGCGGAAGCGGGTGAGGATTCTCTACCCGCCCCGGGAGTACCCACGCTACGCGAGGGGCTACTACGCAATGTTCTTCCTTGACCCGGATGGCATCGACCTGGAGGTCGTGTATTGGCCCAAGACGAGAGGGCAAGGATGAAGGAGGAAGCGCAGGCGGTCATCATCGGTGGCGGGGTGATCGGCTGCAGCATTGCCTACCATCTTGCCGATATGGGGTGGAAGGACGTCGTGCTGGTCGAGAAGGCCGACTTGACCAGCGGATCCACCTGGCACG
>JBOGSE010000020.1:0-6049 GCA_050694895.1 bacterium
GGGGACGGCCTGCGCGATCTGCTCGATCCGAGGCTGCGGTGAGCGGGCCGGCGACGTGAGTTGGGAGGGAGGCCCTGCGCGGCAGGGAACCCTTCAGCAGAGAGAGCCCTACGGGATCGCGCAGATAGTTCCTCGACTTCGTGCCGTGACGCATCGTCTTCCAGAGCTGGCTGCTCGCGACAGCCGCGTGGCGCGGCGCGTACGTGAGGCCGTGCGTGCGCAGCTCGCCGACGGCATCGCGCGCGGAGTGTGTCCGGGAGCGGTCGCGGCGGTCGTGCAGGGCCGCCAGCGCCCGGTTCTGGAAGCACTCGGTCACGCGCAGGTCGTCCCGCGCCGCGTCTCGATGCAGATCGACACCGTATTTGATCTTGCCAGCCTGACGAAGCCCGTGGCGACGACGACGGCGATACTGCAGCTGTGGGAGCATGGGAGGATTGACCACGACGCTCCGGTTGCACACTATCTGCCGGATTTCGCGCAGAAGGGAAAAGCCGCTGCGACCATCCGCCATCTGCTGGCACACACCTCGGGTCTGCCGGCGTGGGACATGCTCTACCTGCCGGGGCCCACGCGCGGCGGAGGCCCACCGGCACCGGCGTGCCGCTCGATCACCGAAGCCATCGCGCGGATCTGCGCGACACCCGCTGCGGCGCCACCGGGAACCAGAATCGAGTACAGTGACCTCGGATTTATTCTGCTAGGCGATCTCGTGGAGCGCCTGAGCGCGCGGCTCGACATCCATGCGCGCACGCACATCTTCGAGCCCCTTGGGATGAAGCACACCCGCTTCGTGCCGCCGCGATCGTGGCGGGCGCGGTGCGCGGCCACGGAGATCGGCAACGCCTACGAGCGGGGCAGAGCGACCGAACAGCGGCTCGGCCCGCGATTCCGCTGGCGGACAACCCTGCTGCGTGGAGAGGTCCACGACGGCAATGCCTGGCATCTTGGCCGCGGCGTCGCGGGCCACGCCGGGCTGTTCGGCACAGCGTCGGACCTTGCGCGGTTTGGACGAGCGATGCTCGCGGGCGGAGCACTCGAGAGCGCGCGGATCCTGCGCCGCGAGACGGTTGCGGAGGCGACCAAGAATCACACACCGGGACTCGACTCTCAGCCTCGTGGGCTGGGGTGGGCACTGCCCGGATGGCCGTTCCTCGGCACGCGTGCGTCCGCGTCGGCGTTCGGACATACGGGCTTCACCGGCACCTCGCTCGTGCTCGATCCGCAGCGCGATCTGGCGATCGTGCTGCTGACCAACCGCGTGCATCCCCGCGTGGAAGAGCGCGCGGGCGGTGGGATCGTGGCCTTTCGCCCGGTGTTTCACGACGCCGTGATCGAGGCCTGCGATGGCTGAGCAACAGGGCCGGCGAGTGTTTGTTGGGATCGACGGGGGCGCGACGAAAACCCGGGCGGTCGTCATCTCGGAAGGTGGTGCGGTCCTCGGAAGATCCGAGGTGCGGTCGAGTAGCGCCTACCACCGCGAGGCGGAGGAAGCCGCCGGTATCGTCGTGAATGCCGCGCGCGAGGCGCTCGGCCGCGCGGGCGCAGCCGGTCCCATCACCGCGCTTGGCGCGGGGCTCGCGGGAGCCGATGATCCTGCCGTCCATCAGCGGCTCACCCGCGCGCTGGGCGATGCCGGGCTCGCCGAGGTCGTCTTCGTCGATCACGATGCCGCAGCCGCGCTGGCGGGCGGCACCGCGCTTCAGCCGGGGATCGTCATCATTGCCGGCACCGGGTCGGTCGCCTTTGGGATCGACGAGGACGGGCGCCGGGCGCGCGCGGGGGGTTGGGGGCCGTTGCTCGACGACGAAGGCAGCGGATACGCGATCGGCCGCGCTGCGTTGCGGGCCGCAATGCGCGCCTACGACGGTCGCGGTGAGGAGACGGCGCTGTCCGGCATGCTCGCGCAGCGCTTTGCGCTGGGATCGCTGGCGTCGCTGAAGATGACGGTCAAGACGCTCAACATCGACGAGATTGCATCGCTGGCGCCCCTTGTGGTCGGGGCGGCGCGCGATCGTGACACCATCGCGCTTGCTATCCTCACCCGCGCCGCAGACGGGCTCGCGGCCATGATTGCCGCGGTCGCGCGTGCCCTCGGATGGGAGCGTGCCCGCTGTCCACTCGTGACAGCCGGTGGGATGTTCAAGGCAGGGGACGCCATCCGCGAGCCGATGGTGCGCGCGCTGCGCGCCGGCGGCGCTGCCGCGCAACTGGCTGAGGCGCGTTTTTCTCCCGACGTCGGCGCAGCGTTGCTGGCGGCTCAGGCTGCGGGATGTGATGTCGGCGCGCTCATCGGGCGCTTGGACACGGGAGACGCATGAAGAAGCGCCGTGCGAGCCCTGGACGGACCCGTCACAGACGGGGAGCCTACACCAAGCAGCCGGCGGACCACGGTGCGCTGGGGACCGAACGGCGCAACCCTCGGTCACTGGCCCTGGATCGCATGTCGACGACGGCGATCCTGCGGCTCATGAACGATGAAGATCGGCGCGTGCCCGAGGCCGTTCGACGGGAGATTCCCCGGATCGCTCGGGTGGTTGACGAGGTCATCCGTGCCATCCGGGCCGGCGGCCGGGTGATCTATGTCGGCGCGGGGACGAGCGGACGCATCGGGCTGCTGGATGCCCTTGAATGGCCACCGACGTTTGGTGTCAGTCCGGATCTGGTGAAGGCGATCGTGGCCGGTGGCGCGCAGGCGACAATCGGGTCTGCGGCCGCTTCGGAAGATGACCGCGTCGAGGGGCGTGCGCAGATCGCCGCGGCCCTCGTAAGCCCGCGCGATGTTGTCATCGGAATCGCCGCCAGCGGCGTCACACCGTTTGTGTTGAGCGCGATCGAGGAAGCCCGGCAGCGTGGCGTACCCGTGATCGGTCTGAGCAACGTTCCTGGGTCACCGCTGGCGATGATGGCAGACATCGCGATCACGCCTGACGTCGGCCCGGAGGTGCTGACCGGATCGACGCGATTGAAGGCCGGCACCTCACAGAAGCTTGTGCTCAACATGATCGGCACCGCGGCGATGGTGCGACTGGGCAAAGTGTACTCGAATCTGATGGTGGAGATGACCCCGGCCAACCGGAAACTCATCGATCGCGCGCGCCGCATCGTCGCGGCGGCCGCGGGGCTTGACGAGGAGACCAGCGCGCGTCTGCTCGATGAGGCAGGGGGAAACGCCAAGGTGGCGATCGTCATGGCACTCCGCGGTATCGGCCGCGGTGAAGCGGAAGAGCGCCTCAGGCAGACGGGCGGACACGTCGGAGACGCGGTGGGAAAGAAGCCCGGATCGCGGCGAATCGCAGCGCGACGGCGGCCCTCGGAGCAGCATGCGCGCCATCGCTGATCTGGCACGCACAGACCCGAAACTTGTCGTGGGTCTCATCTCCGGGACGTCTGCCGACGGCATCGACGCCGCCCTTGTCGAGATCACCGGCGCAGGGGCGGACACCCGGATGCGGCTCGTCGACGGCCTGACCCTGCCCATTCCGAGGACCGACCGCGATGAATTGTTCCTGATCTTCGATCCTTCAACCGGGACCGTGGACCGCCTCACCAGATTTCACTTTCGCCTGGGCGAGTTGTTTGCGGAGGCTGCGCTGGCCGTCATCGCCCAGGCGGGACTGACGGCGGCGCAGGTGCATTTGATCGGTTCGGCCGGGCAGACCGTGTGGCACATTCCGCCTCCGGACGGCGCGACGCTGCAGATCGCAGAGCCCGCGATCATCGCGGAACGCACGGGCATTCCGGTGGTCGCCGATTTTCGTGTGGCCGACATGGCCGCCGGCGGACATGGCGCGCCGCTGGTGCCGTATTTCGATTTCGTCGCGTTTCGGCATCCCGAACGCACTCGCGCCGTCCAGAACATCGGCGGGATCGCCAACGTCGCGTATCTGCCCGCCGGCGCCGGTCCAACGACTGGGGGCTCCCAGACGATCGTGGCGTTCGATACAGGACCCGGCAACATGATCATCGACGCCATCATGCAGATGGTGAGCTCGGGCCGCGAGGCGTTTGATCGCGATGGCGCCACGGCATCGCGCGGCCGTGTGGACGCGGCGTGGCTGGAGGACCTGCTCACCGATCCATACCTGAGCCTGCCGCCACCCAAGTCGACGGGTCGGGAGGTGTACGGACGGCCCTTCGCCGCCCGCCTGCTGGAGGACGCACGCCGCCGGCACCTGTCATCGGAGGATACCATCGCCACCGTGTCGGCCTTGACGGCCGACTCGATCGTGCGGGCGTATCGCGACTTTCTCATTCCCCGGGCCGGGCTCGACGAAGTAATCGTCAGCGGGGGCGGCGCGTACAATGGCTTCCTCCGGCGGCGCATTGCCGTAGGGCTCGGCGTGCCGGTGCGGCTGTGCGAGGAGTTCGGGGTAAACGGGAAATTAAAGGAAGCGATGGCGTTTGCGCTGATGGCGTCCGACGCGGTGGCCGGGCTCGCCACCAATGTGCCCAGCGCCACCGGCGCGGCGGGCCTCCGCGTCCTGGGGAAGTTCGTACCCGCGCCCCGGTAGGCGGCCGTGTTATATTGAAGCAATGTTTCGCGACGCCCTCCGTGAGGAAGTGCGGGCCGCGGTTGCCCGGGCGTTCGACGCCGGCGCCCGCCGCGCCGGCGATGCTCCGGCATTTGAGGTGGAAATTCCCAAAGATCGCCGGCATGGCGACTACGCGACGAACGCCGCGATGGTGCTCGCGAAGCACACCGGCGGCAAGCCCCGTGACATCGCCCAGCGCCTGATCGACGCCTACGCGCCTTCTCCCGACCGCATCGCCCGTCTGGACGTCGCGGGGCCAGGCTTCATCAACATTACGATTGCCTGGCCCTGGAAACGCGAACTCGTCGCGACGATCTGTCGATTAGGGGAAGACTACGGCCTCCAGACCGTGGGGGCCGGCCGGCGGGTGAACGTCGAATTCGTGAGCGCGAATCCGGCCGGGCCGCTGCACGTCGGCACCGGCCGTGGCGCGGTGGTCGGCGATGTCCTGTCGAATCTCCTGACCGCGCTCGGATTCCGCATTTCGCGTGAGTACTACATCAACGACGCCGGTGAGCAGGTCCGGAATCTCTCCCTCTCCGTCGAGGCACGCTACTTCGAGCAGTTTGGGCTGACGAAGGACTTTCCCGAGAGCGGCTACCGCGGGGACTACGTGCTCGACCAGGCGCGCGGCATCGCGGCAAGAGATGGCGACACCTGGCTTCGGGCTCCGGAGGAGACGCGGCTCGACCACTTCCGCGAGATCAGCGTCGAGGCCATGGTGGCCGACGCCCGCGATGTCCTGGAACGCTTCGGTGTCCGCTTCGACGCGTGGGTCAGCGAGCGTGCGCTGGTTCAATCTGGGGCCGTCGATCGCGCCGTGGCCGCGCTGCGCGAGCGCGGGGTCCTCTACGAGGCCGACGGCAATCTCTGGTTCCGCTCGACCGCCTTTGGGGACGATAAGGATCGCGTGATTGTGAGGGCCAACGGCGAGCCGACGTATTTCGGCCGCGATATCGCCTACCATCTCGACAAGCGGGCGCGGGGATCCGAGCAGTTGATCGACATCTGGGGAATCGATCATATCGGTGATGTGGCGCGGGTGAAGGGTGGACTGCAGGCGCTGGGTGTGCCGCCCGAGGCGCTGGAGATCCTCATCCATCAGCACGTCCGCCTGAAGAACGAGGGCGAGTCGCTGCGAATGTCCAAGCGCAGCGGCGAGTTCGTCCCGCTGCGCGACCTCATCGATGCTGTGGGAGTCGATGCCGCCCGGTACTTCTATGCGATGACATCGTTCACCATCCCAATGGATTTCGATGTAGGTCTGGCCCTGCAGCACTCGCAGGACAATCCGGTGTACTACGTACAATACGCCCACGCGCGGATCGCCGGCATTCTCCGCGAAGCCGGACTGCCCGGCGATGGCAATCGGATGGCAGCACAAAGGACCGCGACGGCGGATGCCCGGCTCGACCGCCTCGAGCACGAGCACGAGGCGGCGCTCATCCATGTCCTCGCCGAGCTCCCCGAGGTCATCCGCGCCGCGGGGCTCCGGCGCGAACCGCATCGTCTCTGCA
>JBOGSE010000021.1:0-1421 GCA_050694895.1 bacterium
CAAGGGCATCGTCTGTGCTGTATATGCGGGGCCCCCGCAGATGCCCGAGTGCGCTCATCTGCGTCTGCTGGAGATACCACAGCAGCGCCCCTGCGGCACCCGTGGCCAGCGGCAGCCCTTCGGCCCCGAACCCATCAAGTGAGACCACGCGGAAGTGTTCGAGCAGCCCGCGACGGGCCACGGCCGGATCGAAGCGCCAGGCCTCCAGCGCGGTGCCGTGAATTCTCGCGGCCGCGACGGCCCTCACATGGTCGCGGCCTTCCGGGTACAGGAGTTCGCGGGGATCCAGTCGCGAGAGCTCGTCTGCCAGGCGGCGATCGGCCTCGGGGCCTTCGATCTGTGTCGCCAGGAGGTCCCCTGTCGACAGATCGGCCGCCGCGACTCCCCAGGCGCCGGGATCGCCGGTGACGGCGGCCAGATAGCGGTGCTCGCGGTCGGACAACATCCCCGCATCCATGACCGTGCCGGGGGTGACCACGCGGGTGACCTCACGGCGCACGAGCCCCCGCGCAGTCGTGGGGTCCTCGACCTGATCGCAGATCGCGACGCGATGTCCCCGCTCGACGAGCCGGGCCAGGTACCCGGCGGCGGCGTGGTGCGGAACGCCGCACATCGGCACGCGGCGGCCCTTCCCCAACTCGCGAGACGTGAGCGTGATCTCGAGCTCACGCGCGGCAATGAGCGCGTCATCGAAGAAGAGCTCGTAGAAGTCCCCAAGGCGGAACATGAGGAGCGCGCCAGGGTAACGCGCTTTCAATTCCTGATATTGGCGGAGCATGGGGGTCAAGGACGGCTCGCGCGTCATGGCCTCATGCTACACGCGCGGACGGCACTCGTGAAGCCGGTTGCGCCGAGGCCACGGCGTCGGCCGGAAATGCTGTTGATTCCTCCGGCGCTCAGCGCCTATGATGGGTGGCGACATCCCACGCTTCTGCCGGGAGGATCACGATGAAGGTCGCTGTTGGAATCGACCCACGCCACCGCAGCCGCATCGTGACCGAAGGCGCGGAACGCGCGCCGCACCGCGCCATGCTCCGCGCCACGGGCCTGACCGACGACGATCTCCGGCGGCCGTTTGTCGGCGTCTCGACGTCATGGAACGAGGTCACGCCGTGCAACCTCAACCTCAACAGCCAGGCGCAGCGGGTCAAGGCAGGCGTCCGCGAAGCCGGCGGGGTGCCCCAGGAGTTTGGGACCATCGCGGTCAGCGACGCCATCGCGATGGGCCACGAGGGCATGAAGGCATCGCTGGTCAGCCGGGAGATCATCGCCGATTCGATCGAGTTGATGGCGCACGCGGAGTGCTTCGACGCCCTGGTGGCGATCGCCGGATGCGATAAGAGTCTCCCGGGATCGGTCATGGCGCTCGCCCGCATCAATCTGCCCGGGGTCTTTCTCTACGGCGGCACGATCATGCCGGG
>JBOGSE010000022.1:0-1018 GCA_050694895.1 bacterium
CCGCAGTCCCGCTCCCCAGGTGCTCTCCCGCAGCCGCCGCAGCACTTCCAGTCCGTGCATGTCCGGAAGGTGCATGTCGAGCAGGATCAGGTCGGGCATGCTCTCCTGGGCGATGGCCAGGGTTTCCGCGCCCGACCGCGCCTCTAAGACCAGGAACCCCGCGGGTTCCAGCACCCTCGTGACGAGAAGGAGGTTGGCGGGTTGGTCGTCAACCGCGAGGATCCGCGGCTGCCGATCGCCGATGCCTGGTACCACTGGCGACAGCGTGAGCATGGACCTCCCCCTTTTCGGCCTTCTGCGATGAGGCGAAGGCCTCCACAATGTGCTCGTCCCATTGCGTGCCCGCGCCGTCCCACAAGATCCCCCAGGCCTCTTCCCTGGAAAGCGCCTTCCGGTAGGGGCGGTTGGACGTCATGGCATCGTAGGCATCAGCAACGGCGACAATCCGCGCCTCGAGGGGAATCGCCTCGCCTGTGAGGCCCTCGGGAAATCCGGCGCCATCCCAGCGCTCGTGGTGGGCGAGAGCGATCTCGCGCGCGAGCTGCAGGAGCGGAAACTTGCTTCCCGAGAGGATCCTGACCCCGATCGTCGTGTGGGTCTTCATCACCTCGAATTCGTCGGGCGTCAACTTGCCGGGCTTGAGCAAGATGTTATCCGGGATGCCGATCTTGCCCACATCGTGCAGAGGGGCAGCCCGCCGGATCAGCTCCACCTGAGCGTCGGGCAACACCAGGGCCCGGGCGATGTGCCCGGAGGTCTCACCCACACGATAGGTGTGCTGCCCGGTGTCATCGTCGCGGTACTCTGCCGCCAGCGCGAGGCGCTCAAGGATCTCGATTTGAGCCTGTTCAAGCTCCCGTGTCCGGTCGAGCACTTTCTCTTCGAGGATCTCGTTCTGATCCTGGAGTTGAAGGTGAAGCATGCGTGTCTCGAGCAGGTTGCGGATGCGCAGGACGACCTCGGTGGCATCGACCGGCTTGGTCAGGAAGTCTTTGGCCCCGCCCGCCAGCGCCCGCTG
>JBOGSE010000023.1:0-2616 GCA_050694895.1 bacterium
TGAAACGAGAGGTGGAGCATTTGATCGCCGTGCACCCTCATGTCGTTCCGTTCTTGCGGTCTCTTCGAACGCTAGGCAAGCGCGTCGTATTGACCACCAACGCGCACGCGAAAAGTCTCGCCATCAAGCTAACGCGCACGGGCCTCGACGCTTATTTCGATGCGGTGATCTGCGCACATGATTTCCTGACGCCCAAGGAAGATCCCGATTTCTGGCGGCGTCTAGATAGCCACGAACCGTTCCTGGCCGAGGCGACGCTCCTGGTCGATGATAATGTCAGCGTGTTGCGAAGCGCACGGAATCACGGGATCCGTTACCTCTACGGGGTGATGCAGCCGGACAGCGGCGCACCCGCGAGATCCACGGCGGAGTTTCCAATGATCCGGGATTTTCGCGATCTCATGCCGGCCAAGCCTTAGAGTGAAGTACTAGCCAAAGACATTTGAAATTCGTAAACCATGCGCCCGATCCATTCTGTAAACCATGCGCGGCTTGCACACATTGTCTCCCTCTCCCACAGGGCTGTGGCTTGCCCATAACAAGTGCTGGACACCGCGCCCGCGGTGTCGTAGACTGGCGGCCTGGTCACGATTGGCGGGCGCACGTTCTCGCAGGAGGTCCTGAGTCGGATCGCCGAGGCCGTGGGGGCGGAGCCGGAGATCTCGCGACGGCAGCTGTCGCGGCGGGTTTGCGAGTGGATGGAGTGGCGCAACCCGGCAGGCCGGCTGCAGGAGATGAGCTGCCGCAAGAGCCTCTCGGCGTTGCATCGACGCGGGGTGATCGCGCTGCCGGCGATCACCCGGCGCTACGCCTTCCGGGAGGCCAGGCAGCGCGTGGCCCCGGCGCCGCTCACGGGTGTGGAATGCGCGCTTTCGGAGTTGGGCGAGGTGGAGATCGTGCGCGTCACCTCGAGCGCCGGATCGGCGCTCTGGCGGGGTATGATGGAGGCGCATCACTACCTCAAGAGCGGGCCTTTGTGCGGGGCGCAGTTGCGCTATCTGGTGCGAAGCGAGCGTTACGGTTGGATCGGGGGGTTGAGCTACAGCGCCTGCGCGAGGCGGGTGGAATGCCGGGACGCCTGGATCGGTTGGACGGAGGCGGCGCGGCGGCGCAATCACATTCTGGTGGTGAACAACAGCCGTTTCCTGATCCCGCCGACGGTGAAGGTGAAGCACCTGGCCTCTTTTGTGTTGGCACGTTGCCAGAGGCGCCTGGCCGATGACTGGGAAGCGGTGTACCACTACCGTCCCGTGCTCTTGGAGACCTACGTGGAACGCGGGCGATTTGCCGGGACCTGTTACCGGGCGGCCAATTGGAGGGCGGTGGGGACCACGGGCGGGCGCGGGCGGCGAGGCCTTGGGGCGACGATCAAGGACCTCTATGTCCTGCCCCTCTCGGGGGGCTGGCAGCAGGCGTTGTGTCGCGAGGCCGATGGGCAGACGCAGATCCGCACCGTGCGGCCAGCGCGTGCACCGCGGGACTGGATCGAGGCGGAGTTGGGGGGTGCGAATATGGGCGATGCGCGCTTGACCACGAGGCTCTTGCAGATGACAGGCCTCTTCTACGACAAGCCGACGGCGAATATCCCGCAGGCCTCGGGCTCGGCCATGGCGGCCAAGGCGGCCTACCGATTTCTGGATAATGAAAAGGTCGAGTGGCAGGCCATCCTGGCGCCGCACTATGCGGCCACCGAGGAACGCGTGCGCGAGGCGCCGCTCGTCTTGGTGGCCCAAGACACCACGACGCTCAACTACAGCACCCATCCGCATACCCGAGGTCTGGGTCCGATCGGGACCGACAGCGAAGCGGTGCGGGGGTTGATGGTACACGATACGATGGCGTTTACCCCGCAAGGGACGCCGCTCGGGCTCTTGGATCTCCAATGCTGGGCGCGCGAGGGGATAGGCCACCGGCATGAGCGACACCAAAAACCCATCGAGGAGAAGGAGAGCTTCAAATGGGTGGAGAGTTATCAGGCCGTCTCGACGGTCGCGAAACGCTGTCGCAAGACCAGGCTCGTGGTGATGGCCGATCGCGAGGCCGACATCCACGAGGTATTCGCCGCAAAGGCCAAGACCTCCCACGGGGCGGAGTTGCTGATCCGTGCCGAGCGCTCGCGCAACCGCAAGGTCCTCGAAGAGGAGACCCCCTCGTCGCTGTGGGTCCTGCTCGAGCAACAGCCCCTCATCGGTCTGCGCGAGATCCTGATCCCCCCGAACGAGAAACGCGCCGCGCGCCAGGCGATCCTGGCGGTGCGCACCCGACCGGTCACCCTGAAGCCACCCACGCGCAGCGCGCACCTCTCGCCGGTCGCCGTGTGGGCCGTCTTGGCCCGAGAGATCAACCCGCCGGCCAAGGTCGAGGGGCTCGAATGGATGGTGCTCACCACCGTCGAGGTCAAGCACAAAGCCGACGCCTTCGAGCGCCTGGAATGGTATGCCAAACGCTGGGGCATCGAGGTCTATCACCGCATCTTGAAGAGCGGTTGTCGTGTCGAGGCGCGCCAGCTGGAGAACGTCCGCCGCCTGCGCAACTGCCTGGCGATCGACCTCGTCGTGGCGTGGCGCATTCACCATCTCACCACGCTCGGCCGGGAAACGCCGGAGGTCCCCTGCA
>JBOGSE010000024.1:0-1771 GCA_050694895.1 bacterium
CAAGATCATCGTTGAGCGCCTGCGCAACACCCTGACCCTCGTGGCCACTGCGGTCGTCGTCGCCTTTGTGATCGGCGCCACCGCCGGCATCTACTCGGCGCTGCACCAGTATTCCGCCACAGACTACGCCGTGACGGTCCTGGCATTCGCGGGGCATTCGCTGCCGCCGTTCTGGCTGGGCATCGTCTTCATCCTCATCGGTGCCGTGTGGGTGCCCTGGTTCCCGG
This sequence comes from bacterium, assembly GCA_050694895.1. Classification (GTDB taxonomy): domain Bacteria; phylum Sysuimicrobiota; class Sysuimicrobiia; order Sysuimicrobiales; family Humicultoraceae; genus JBQTJP01. Next base: position 228 of record JBOGSE010000024.1, read on the forward strand.
CGGGCGGAATGCTGACGCCCGGTGTGGCCGCGGGATGGCCGGCGTTCATCGACAGGCTGTGGCACCTGATCCTCCCGACAGCGGTGCTGGCGACGTTCGGGATGGCCACCTGGGCGCGGTACACGCGCAGCAGCATGCTCGAGGTCATCAGGCAGGACTACGTGCGCACCGCGCGCGCCAAGGGAAATTCTGAGAAAGTCGTGATTAACAAACACGCGCTGCGCAACGCCCTCATTCCGATCATCACGCTGGTCGCCTTGTCGATTCCCGGCATTCTCAACGGCGCGGTGCTCACCGAGACGGTCTTCTCGTGGCCGGGGATGGGCCTGCTGCTGTTTCAGGCCGTACTCGGACACGACTACAACGTCGCGATGGCGGTGTTGCTGTTCCTGGCGCTGATGACCGTGGTCTTCAACCTGCTGGCGGACATCGCGTACGCCATGGTTGATCCGCGTATCCGGTACGACTAGGCGGGAGGGACGAATGGCTCGAGAGGCGACACCGCGGCAGATCGCGCTCGAACTGGAGCGGCGGCGCAAGGATGCCGCGGGCTTCGCGGTCGGACAGTCGTACTGGCAGATCGCCAGGCGGCGGTTCCTCAAGCACCGGCTGGCGATGATCGGGGGCGTCGCGGCGCTCGCGCTCACGCTGATGTCCGCGCTGGCGCCCTGGATCGCGCCGCATTCGTTCGACCGCATCGACCTGCAACGGCGGTGGGTCTCCCCGCTGCCCGCCAACGTCTTCGGCACCGACGAACTGGGCCGCGACGTCCTGACGCGGATCATGTACGCGGGACGCATCTCGCTCGTTGTGGGATATGTGACGGCCGCCTCGATCTCTGTCATCGGCGCGCTGGTCGGGGCGGTGGCCGGATTCTATGGCGGCTGGATCGACAGCGTGCTGATGCGCGTGGTCGACATTCTCATCTCGGTGCCGGGTCTGCCGCTGTTCCTCATTCTCGCGGCTCTCGTCCCCGGCGGGGGTGTGGGACGCATTGTCTTGATCCTCTCGGTGTTTGGGTGGACGACGGTCGCCCGCCTGGTCCGCGGGCAGATCCTGTCGTTGAAGAGCCAGGACTTCGTCGAAGCCGGACGTGCGATGGGCGCTTCCGAAGCCCGCATCATCCTGCGGCACCTCATCCCCAACGCGCTGGCGCCCGTTATCGTCGCGGCGACGCTGACGGTCGGCAACGCGATCCTCACGGAGTCGGGCCTGTCCTTCCTGGGCCTGGGGATTCAGCCGCCGACGCCGTCGTGGGGCAACATGCTGTCGCGGGCGCAGGAGTATCTATTGAAGGCTTCGTGGCTCGCGATCTTTCCGGGGCTGTTCATCTTCCTGACGGTACTCTCGTTCAACTTCCTGGGCGACGGGCTGCGCGATGCGCTCGACCCACGTCTGAAGACATAGGATTCTGGTGACGCTGTCGAAGGAGGGACGATCATGAAGCGCATGTTCGTCAGGCTCGTGGTCATTGCGGCGGCTGTGGGGCTTAGCCTGCCCGCCTTTGGCCCGGCCGCGCAGGCGCAGGCCCGGCGCGATGTGGT
>JBOGSE010000025.1:0-1542 GCA_050694895.1 bacterium
GGCAGCACCTGTGAGTTGTAGACGAACGTCGCCTGGAAGTCGAGCGCCAGTTCGCCACGCTCGAACGCCAGCCGGATCGGCCCGCGGGATTCGAAGCCGAAGACGACGCGCGGATTCATCCCCAGCAGATCGAACGCGAGCAGTGCCGGCACCGTCGCCCCCGGCGGAACGTTGCTGCCGAACGTCAATCCCTGGGCTTTGGGGAGATCGCCGGCCTGCCGGATCCCCGTGCGCGGCGAGGCGTAGAAGACGCCGCCACTGCCGTTGATGGCCACCAGGCGCATCTTCCGGAAGTCGTAGCGGGCGGCGGGATTCTGCAGCATGTAGGCGACCTTCGAGGATACGGTGCTGGCGAGAATGGTCGTCCCGTCCTGCTTGGCGTTCGCCGCAAACCAGTTCGTGCCCAGGATGCTGCCGCCGCCGGGGATGTTGCGGATCTGTAGCGTCGGGCCGCCGGGGATATGCCTCTCGAGAAATGGCGCCAGGAAGCGGTTGAGGATGTCAGTGGCCCCGCCGACGGCACTGGGGACCAGCAGTTCGATCGTCTTGCCCGCAAAGTATGGACCCTGTGCGGCCACCGGCCCACCCAGGATCAGGGCCGCCAGCAGGACCATCGCGAGAAGGCTGTATCGCACCCCGGCCACCTCCAGTTGAGGGTGCAAGGAGCATAGGGATTCTCAGCCAGGATAGTGGCTGGAATCTGGATTGCACCTGGTTAGAGGTTCGCCGAGGTCCCCCGGTTTTCTTGCGTGCAACGTGTGCGGACTTGCTTCTAGCCGCAGTTCTCGCCCCCACGGTCAGCGGGGCTCTGCGGATGAGATCAACGCTCGCCGTGCCAGGGAAGGTCGCCCGCGGCCGTGGCCACTGCTTCCAGGAGTTTCAGGTTGACGACCGCGGCCTTAACCCCCTCCGAGAGGGTCGGATGCACGCAGACGCAGGCCTGCAGCGGGTCGATCGATCCTCCGTGCATCATCAAGATCCCCTGAGGGAGGAGATCGGCCCCCATGTGGGCGAGCACGTGCATGCCGAGGAGCTCGTTCGTCTGTGCGTCCACGACGAACTTCACAAACCCCGCCGTTTCGCCGATCGCGCGGGCCCGGGCCACGGCCCGCATTGGTTGTCTGCCGACTTTGATCCGGCGGCCCTGCGATTGGGCCTCCGCGGCGGTGAGCCCGTCGCTGGCGACTTCGGGATCCGTGAACACCGCTCCAGGAATGCGCCCGGCGCTGTAGTGCAGGTTCTCGCCCTTCAGGGCATTCCTCACCGCGAGGCCGGAAGTGTACACAGCAAAGTGCGTGTACTGCAGTCGTCCCATCACGTCACCGATGGCCCAAACGTTTGGAGCGGTGGTCCGGAGGGTGCTGTCGACCTTGATACCCCGCTCGGGATCGCCCTCTATGCCGGCGGCGTCCAGCCCCATCGCAGAGAGTTCGTGCGGCCGCCGGCCCGTCGCCACGAGGATGCGATCGGACTCGAATCGCTCCTCACCTCCGGCGACGCTCGCGACGACGGCGCGCCGGCCACTGCTACTGGCCTCCACCC
>JBOGSE010000026.1:0-2615 GCA_050694895.1 bacterium
GGGCCGACGTCGGGCTGACGGCGGCCGGCTCGACCGTCTGGGAGGCGGCCTTCATGGGCCTGCCGAGCCTGCTTGTGGTCCGGGCGTCCAACCAGCACCCGATCGCGCAGGCGCTGGGGCGGGCGGGCGTCGCGGCCCTTGCCGGAACGGCCGAGGCCGCCTCACCGTCCGTTCTTGCGGGGAGTCTCACCGCGCTCGCCCGGGACCCAGAACGGCGCGGCGAGATGGCCCGCCGCGGCCGAGAGCTCGTTGACGGTGACGGCGCGGCCCGGGTGGTCATGGTGATGCGCGGCGACGCTCTCCGCCTGAGGCCGGCAAGGGAGGGGGATCGACGCCTGCTGTGGGAGTGGGCGAACGATCCCGACGTGCGCGCGGTATCATTCGGACAAGATCCCATCCCCTGGGACAGTCACGTGGGCTGGTTCGAGGCGCGGTTGCGCGACCCGAGTTGCATCTTTTACGTCGGTGTGGATGAGAACGATGTGCCGGTGGGTCAGATCCGTTTCGATCGCGAGGAGGACGGCGTGGTCGTGTCGGTCAGCGTCGGCCGCGAGCGGCGCGGGCGTGGCCACGGGAGGCTGTTGATCGAGCTCGCGTCACAGAGGGTGCACGCCACAACGGGCTCCGCCATCCGCGCGTACGTCAGGCCGGGCAATCAGGCCTCGGCGCGCACGTTTCAAAGGGCCGGCTACAGTCAGGCGGGCGGCGCCAGGATCCGTGGCCAGGACGCCCTCGTCTTTGTGTTCTCAAGACAGACACCTGCCACGCGGTCGGGGTGAGGAATGCCTGAACCCGTTGCGCTCGGCGGCTCCGTCCTGGGCGGCGCGGCGCCACCCATCGTGGTCGCCGAGATGTCGGGCAACCACAACGGCCGGCTCGATCGCGCGCTGGAGATCGTGACCGCCGCGGCACGCGCGGGGGCCCGGGCGCTCAAGCTCCAGACATACGCCCCAGACACCATGACCCTCGACGTGCCCGACGGCGATTTCATCATCGCCGACCCGCGCAGTCCATGGCACGGCCAAACGCTGTACGGACTGTACCGTGAAGCCCACACGCCGTGGGAGTGGCACAAGCTCATCTTCGATCGATGCCGCGAGCTTGGGCTCCTTGCCTTCAGCGCGGCCTTCGATGCGACGGCGGTCGATTTTCTGGAGCGCCTGGACGTGCCCTGCCACAAGATCGCGTCGTTTGAGAACACGGACCTGCCCCTGATCCGCAAGGCCGCGAGCACCGGTAAGCCGCTCATCATCTCGACAGGAATGGCGACGCTCGGGGAGATCGAGGAAGCCGTCCGGACGGCGCACGATGCCGGGTGCCGCGACGTGATCCTCTTGAAGTGCACGAGTTCATACCCGGCCGCACCCGACGAGTCGCACGTGAGGACCATCCCGCATATGCGGGAGCTTTTTGACTGCCACGTGGGGCTGTCCGATCACACGCCCGGGATTGGGGTGGGGGTCGCCGCGGTGGCCCTGGGTGCCGTCCTTGTTGAAAAACACCTGACGCTCAGTCGCGCCGATGGAGGCGTCGACGCAGCCTTTTCGCTCGAGCCCGATGAGATGCGGGCACTCGTCGTGGAAGCCGAGCGGGCCTGGAGGGCGCTGGGAGGCCTGCGCTACGGTCCGACCCCCGGCGAGCAGCCATCGGTGGTGTTCCGAAGATCTCTGTACGTGGCCGAGGACATGGCAGCCGGGGATGTGTTCACGCCCCGCAACCTCCGCATCGTCCGTCCTGGCCACGGGCTCCCGCCCAAGTACTACGACGTCTTGCTCGGAAAGCGGGTGCGCAAGAATGTCGCGAAGGGCACCAGGGTGACGTGGGATCTGATCGAATAGGACGCGTTTGCCTGATAGGGTTCCGCGGGGGTCGCAACGAATGGCAGGGGGCTTCGCTCGACCTGGCACCTTCTGGCCGCGCAGGCCGGGTGGCGGGAGACGATGCGGCACTGTTTTGACTTCGGTTCGCGTCCATCTCTGACGAGGTAGCGAGGACGTTATACGCTGAAGATCGTGCGATACAGGAGGGTGCCGGTATGAGCGTCAGTGAAGATGTGCGCAACGAATACCTGGCCAAGCTGCAGGCGTGCCTGGCGGAGATCCCCGCCGAATTCCTCGACGAGGTGCTTGACGTTCTGCTGCGCGCGCACCATTCAGGGAAGAAGATCATTCTGCTTGGTAATGGTGGTAGTGCGACGACGGCGATGCACTTCGCCTGCGACCTGACCAAATGGACCGCCGTCGACGGGGCTCGACGCGTTCGGGCGCTGAGCCTCGTCTCTAATTCTGCGCTCACGACGGCGTTGGGCAATGACCTTGGGTTTGAATCCGTGTTTCGCGAGCAATTAATGAGCCTGCTGGACCCGGGAGACGTCGTCGTGGGGATCAGTTGCTCCGGGCAATCCCCCAACGTGCTCTCGGCGATGGAGTGGGCCGGCGCAGCCGGCGCCGAGACGGTGGCGTTGACCGGATTTGGCGGCGGGCGTCTGAAGGCTCTTGCAAAGTGCGCACTGGTCTTATCGGGTCGCGACTATATGCCTGTGGAGGATAGCCATATGGTTGTGGCCCACATGGTTGCGGATGGACTCAAACGCAGACTACACTATGAGAGGCACG
>JBOGSE010000027.1:0-9443 GCA_050694895.1 bacterium
GCAGGCATCCACCATGTGACCGCCATTGCAGGAGACCCGCAGCGGAACGTGGACTTCTACGTGGGGACGATGGGGCTTCGTCTGGTGAAGCGGAGCGTCAATCAGGACGACCCGGGTACGTACCATCTCTTTTATGCGGACGCTCTTGGGCATCCTGGGACGGATCTCACGTTCTTCCCCTGGAGAGATGCACGGCGAGGCTGGCAAGGGAACGGCCAGGCCGTGACCGTCGGGCTGGCTATCCCCGAAGGCGCGCTCGGCTTCTGGGCCACGCGACTGGCACAGGCGGGGCTGGAGGTGCGTACAGAGAACGGACCATTTGGGGAAGACGTCATCGCCTTCTCTGACCCTGACGGGCTCCGGCTCGAGCTCGTTGCGGGGCCGGGCACGGATGAGCGGGCCTTGTGGGCACCCTGGGCCGAGGGGCCGGTCCCGGTCGAGATGGCCATCAGAGGGTTTCACTATGTAGCTGTCCAGGAAGCCGGTGTGGAGCCTACGCTTGGCTTCGTGACAGGAGTACTGGGCTTCCGTCGTATCGCCGAGGCCGGCGGCCGGCTGCGCCTCGCAACGGGAACCGGAGAGTCGGGAGGGTTCCTTGACCTGCTTCCGCGCCCGGGGGAGCGGCACGGACGCGTGGCTGTTGGCACTGTCCACCACGTCGCATGGCGGACGCCTGACGACGGCGAGCAGCGCAAGTGGTGGGAACGAATCGGCGAGGTCAACGCCAGCCTCAGTCCGATCATCGACCGGTTCTGGTTCCGGTCGATCTACTTCCGGGAACCGGGCGGTGTGCTCTTCGAGATAGCGACAGACGGCCCGGGTTTTACGGCTGACGAGGCGCCGGAAGGGCTCGGGAGCCGTCTCATTCTCCCGCCCTGGCTCGAGCCGCAACGGGCACAGATCGAGTCGACACTCCCCGCGCTGCGGATGCCGGTGACGGCCTCTCTTGCTGGCGGGGTCGGCAATGAGTGAGGCGATCCGGACCTTAGGCGAAGTCCGTGTTCATCGGGGCCAGCCGCACAGATCCGTATGTGTCACCGGGTGAGACGCAGCGCCTGGTCGATGTGCTCCAGAGAGCGGGCGCTCACGTCACGCTCGGTTGGGCCCCTACGGGGCATGCACTCGACCCACAGGAAATCGAGACGGCATCCCAGTGGCTGTTGGCGCGGGTATCTGCCGCCTAGAAATTGGGGTAAATAGCGACGGTGTGACAGAGGGGGGAGTCCGATGGAAGATTAGAACGTTCTTACGCGCATCAACGACCTGGCCAAAGAAGAGCACGAGCTGTGGGGCAGAGAGTCCCGTGGCGAAGCGAGCGAGGCGGATCGCGAGCGGATCCGTCGCATTCAGGTCACGCTGGACCAGTGCTGGGACTTGCTCCAGCAGCGCCGGGCGCTCAGGTCGGCAGGCCGCAGCCCTGAGGAAGCGGAGGTACGCGACGAGAAGACGGTCGAGGGCTACGTCCGCTAGGGGCCCGAGCGGAAGCGGCCTCAGCCATCACCGGAAATACTTCCTTCCGTCAATGCTTCCGCGCGGCGCGCCGGCGCGGCCGTCAGAACCGCGGTCGCTCCCGCGGCCGCGAGAAGGACGGCAGTCGAGACGATGAAGGCGGCATCGAACCCGTAATGGTCGATGACGAAGCCCACCAGAAGCGGCGCGATGAAACCGCCGACGTCTCCCATCATCCGATTGACTCCCAGAGCGGTCCCCCAATGTGATTCAGGAGTGCGGTCGGTAAGCATGGCGATCACGAAACTCCCGCCGAGATTCGCCCACGAGATGAGTGAGACCGCCAGGATCAACCCCGCCGACGAATCCACCGCCAGGAAACCCAGGGCCGAGATTGCCAGCACCGCCAGTCCGACCACAACGACACGCCGCGTCCCAAACAACGCGACGAGCCGGCCGCCGAGCAGCGCCGCGCCGAAGCGCTGCAGCGTGCCCAGCATCAGAATCCCGCCGATCGCTGGCGGTCCGAGATTCAACGCGCCGTTCGCAAACAGCGGGATGAGGGTCGAGATAACGGCGCCGTGGAAGAAAATAAAGGCCATCATCGCCATCCCGGCCCCCATGGCTTCTCGGTATGGGATCTGGTTGCTCCCGGCGAGCGGGGTCGCCTCCGCGCTCACCCGCGCCGCTGGAAACGGCAGGCGCCGGCCCGCAATCAGGGTGACCACCCCGGCGATAACCGCCAGCGCCTGCGCGTGCCGCCATGAGAACCAGCCGGCCACCACGCCGCCGAGTGCCGGCCCCAGTGTGCTGCCAGCGATGCCGACGAGCTGGTGATAACTGAACAACTGGACCTTGTTCTCCGGTGTGGCAGCCCGCGCAAGCCAGAAGTGCACCGCGAGAATGAAGGTCGCTGCCCCCAGCCCCATGATCGCGCGTCCGATCAGCACGACCGTGAAGGATGGCGCGAAGGCCACGACGATACCGCCCAGGGCCAGGATACCCCCGCCCGCGGCAAGCACGGAGGGCAAAGCCGCACGGGCTATGTAGCGGCTGAGTGGGAGATTGAACAGCAACCGAATGCCGCTGTAAATGGCCAGCACGAGCGCGACGCGTCCCGCCGACACCTCAAACTCTTCCTGAACCTGGGGGAGCAGCGGGCCGAAGAACGTGATGCCGATCTCTAACCCCAGCAAGATGATAAGGAGCGGCTTGACACCAGCCGCTCCTGAGAGCCTGCCTGAAGGCGGAGGCGGCGTCGCGGTCAAAGCACCGCGGGGCTCACGGAATAGATCGACGGCAAGAAATCGGCGATCAACGTCCAGGAATCCCCGCGGTTGCGGCTGGCGAAGAGCTGACCGGTGTTGGTGCCGGCGTAGACGCCGCACGGATCGCACGTGTCGGTCGCCATCCCGTGGCGCAGGACGCCCAGTCGCACCGCTGGACCCTTTGGCAGCCCCTTGGTCAGGCGCTCCCATCGGCGTCCGGCGTTCTCCGAGCGATATACCGTGAACTGGTCGGTGATGTTAGCGCGAGCATCCTGGGATTCCACAATCGTATAGAGCGTGTCGGGATGGTGGGGATCCATCGCCAGCGGGAATCCGAAGTCTGACGGCAGGTTGTTGCGGATGTCCGTCCAGGCGTCGCCGGCGCTCGTCGAGGCGTAGGTGCTGCAGTGATTTTGTTGATAGAGGGTGTCGTGATTCATAGGATGCGCGAGCAACCTGTGCACGCACTGCCCGAACTCGGGATATTTGTCGGGCAAGAAATCGGCGCGCGTGCCCTTGTTGCAGAAGACCCATGTCCGTCCGCCGTCATCCGTGCGCATGACACCCACGGCGGAGATGGCGACCCACATCCGGTCCGGGTTCGTCGGATGCACCACGATCGAGTGCAGGCACAGCCCGCCGTTGCCGGGCTCCCAGCGCCGCCGCGTAGGATGACTCTCCAGCCCCTGGTTCATCTCCCAGGTCTTGCCGCGGTCGTGGCTTATGAACAGGGCCGCGGGATCCACCCCACAGTACACGGTGTCGGGCTCGGTGTCGCGGCCGGGCTCGACGATCCAGATGTTCTTGAGACTCAGCCCGCTGCCCTCGGGGAAGGCGATGCCTGCTTCGGGGTCCTGCCACGTCTTGCCGTAGTCGTCGCTGTAGTGGACCTGGCATCCGAAGAAGTCGCCGTTCGTTGCCGCATACAGCCGCGGGCCGTTGCGGAGATCGAGCGTGACATGATACACGCGTTTCCCGACCTGGAACGGACCCTCGGCATTCCAGGTTCGCCGATCGCGGGAAGTCAGGAGAAATAGGCCGCGCTTCGTCCCGACCGACAGCACCACGGTGCCTTTCGGGTATCTTCGCCTCATCGCCACGTTGCTTTTCCTCCTCATTCGCATCACCCACCGGCGACCGAGAGGAGCACGTGCAGTCTCACCTCTCCGTTCACCGGGGTGTCGAGGCCTTGAAGGTCGCGCACGTTGTCGTTCTCCAGGAAGATGTTGACGAACGGCCGGAGATTTCCTGTCTCTTCACACAGCGCCGCCCGCATGCCGGGGAACTGCCTGTCGAGGTCGGCGATAATCGCGCGGACCGTGGCGCCCTGCGCGCGCACAGACGCGCGATGCCCGGCGCGCGCACGCAGCGGCGCGGGCAGAGTGATGATGGCGCCTCCGGCCGCCGGGTCACCCATCGAGGCCGAACGCTTAGGAGCGAGGGTTGAGGGGTATGAACCCCGGGCCGCGATCCTGCCTGGGGAACGGCAGTCCGGGAATCGGTGGGCCCTGATAGGGATTCAACTGATAGAACTCCGGCGGGACGCCCGGGCGGTTTCCGTTGCGATCGCCGGGGCCCGGCTGCAACTGATAGAGCCGGCCGTTGTGGTAGAAGAGGATGATCGGCTCGCAGTCGCCCTGTTGCTGCCCCGGACGCTGCCCGGGATTCTGATCACCTGGGAAGGGCAGCGGGACGAACTCGCGCAGATTCGGTGTCTGTCCAGGCGGCGCAATCTGACCGGGAGCCGGTGCCGGTGGCGCGCTCTGGTCCGGCCGTGGTGCCTGGGCAGGCTGTGCAGTCAGGGAGCGGGCGTCGACCGTGGCAGGCGCCGATCGACCGGCCGCATAGCCGGCCGCGTAGGCCATTCCGGCTGCGATAAGCACCGCGGCTGCTACTACGAGGATACCGAGCCCTTTGGACATCATCTTCGCCCCCCCAACCACGTGCCAGGACTGGCTTCAAGCGTAGCACAATTGGGCGCGCGGTTCACCGTCGAGGCGAGTTCGGTGTCATAGCTCAGCGACTATGTCACCCTCTAACAGCTCAGCGATTATGTCACCCTGGCGTCATGAACAGGGAGACAATCACCTTGAACCAGGAAGAACAACGTCGGGTTGTGGTGCTGTCGAGAGTGCTGGAAGGCCACGTCATCGCCAAGGATGCCGCGCAGCTCTTGGATGTCTCGGTGCGACACTGCCGGCGTCTGTTGGCCGCGTTCCGCCACGAGGGAGCGGCCGCCCTCGCGCACGGGAATCGGGGGCGTCCCCCGCAGAACCGCCTGCCCCCGCGGGTGCGCCGGCGAGTCCTGCGGCTGGCCCAGACTACCTATACCGGGTTCAACGATCACCATCTCACCGAGATGCTGATCGAGGAGCAGGCCCTGCACATCTCCCGGCCCACCATCCGCCGTTGGCTCCGTGACGCGGGCCTCCCCAGCCCCCACACGCGACGGCCCCCACGGCATCGCCGCCGGCGCGAGCGCATGCCCCAGCCCGGTCTGCTGCTCCAATGGGACGGCAGTCATCACGACTGGCTCGAAGGCCGCGGCCCCCGCCTCGTCTTGCATGGCGCCATCGACGATGCCACCAACGAGGTGCCCGCCGCCTTCTTCTGTACACAGGAAGATGCCGTCGGCTACTTCGTGGTGCTGCGCGACACCGTCCGCACTTGCGGAATCCCGGTCGCCATCTACGGGGATCGGCACGGCATCATCACCAAGACCCGTGCCCTCACGCTCGACGAGCAATTGCAGGGCCTCCCGCGTCCGCTGACCCAGGTCAGCCGCGCCCTCCGCGAGTTGGGCATCCGCTGGATCCCCGCCTCGTCCCCCCAAGCGAAGGGCCGGATCGAGCGCCTCTGGGGCACCTTCCAGGATCGCCTCGTCAGCGAGCTCCGCCAGGCGCGCGCCCGCACGCTGGAGGACGCCAATGCGGTCCTGGCGCGGTTCCTCCCGCGCTATAATGCGCGCTTCGCTCTGGCCCCTGCCGACCCGCATTCGGCGTATCGGCCGCTGGCGCCCGACCACGTCCTCGAGGACATCTGCTGCTTCGCGTATGAGCGCAGGGTGGCCAATGACAACACGGTGCGGCTCGGTGAGTATCTCCTGCAGATCCTCCCCGGGCCGCGCCGTCAGAGCTACGCCAAGGCTCGCGTCGTCGTCCGGGAACATCTCAACGGCACGCTCTCGATCAGCTATCACGGCCAGCGACTGGTGATTCACGCCCTGCACGCTCCATCCACGCGCCCCCGCCCCACGGGGCTCCTACGCGCTCGCCAGTACGATCGCCCTTCCCCAGCAGCGCAACCAGCCCCTGGGAAGGTCCAGGAACGAGTTCGTGCAAGGCGGGAGGCATCTCGGTCCCCCCTTCTCAAAGCGAAGCGTCGACGACCAACCGGTCGGGGCAATGGATCATGGACGCCACCGCCCGATCATCCATGGCGACATTTGGCTAAGCAGGCAGTCAGACGAAAACGCCTCAAAGAGGCAGGGGTGACATTTTCGCTGAACACTTAAGGTGACAGAATCGCTGATCTACGACACGTCGAGGCGAGTTCGGTAGTGGGTCCGCGAGTTCATTTGCCTGCACGACGCAGCGCGTCGAGCCGCCTGCGCAAGTCGGCGACCGTTTGGGCGTGCCGGGCATCGTTGACGCCGTTTGTCATCTCATACGGATCAGCGGTCAGGTCGTACAGTTCGCGGTCGCCCGCCTCGCTTTCTATATACTTCCAGCGTTCGGTCCGAATGGCCGACCAGGTGACGGACGGTCCGCCCCAGTGTTCGAGGAGGCTCTCGGCCCGCCAGGCACCTTCTCCGCCGCGGAGCAGCGGCAGGAGGCTGCGGCCGTCGATGCGGATATCGGGCCGGGCATCAGCGAGCTCTGCGAAGGTCGGCGCGATATCGATGTTCTGCACCAAGCGCGGATCGGTGCGTCCCGCTGGGACTCCGGGACCGCGCACCACAAGCGGCACGCGGATCGCCTCGTCATAGGCGACGCCCTTGCGGTCGAGCCACCGGTGTTCGCCCCACGAGAGGCCGTTGTCGGCCGTGAACACAATCACGCTGTTTTCCAGGCGGCCGGTGCGCCGCAGCGCCTCGATGATCTGCCCGATCGCCCGATCGACCGCCTGTAAGGCGCGCAGCTGGTTACGGCGGAACTCATCCCCCTGAGCCTGCCGCTGCGCCGTCAGCACGGGCAGTCGCTGCACCCATGCGGGCTTGTCGGAGACATCCTGCTCGTTGTACGACGGTGGGCGCCAGGGCGCCAGGTCGGAGAAACCCGTAGCATCCTGTGGATGAGGCGTCGTCGGCGCGTGCGGCGCAAACGGGGCATAGTACACGAACAGGGGCGCCTGACCGCCCTGCTCGATGAATGCCACCGCTTTGCGAGCGGCCACATCTGTGCTGTAGTCTTCGGGTTCCCGGCCGTACCGGCGCACCGTGCCGTTCTCGTTGAGAGCGTAGTTGAAGAAGCCTCCGGCGAAAACGTGCCACTCGTCCCATCCCGGCGGGACACGGCGGCTTGACTGCATGTAGCCGTTGAGGTATTTACCGAACAGGCCGGTACGATATCCGGCCGCCCTCAGCCATGTTGCCAGGCTCGACTGCTCTGGAAACGCCTCCGCGCCCCCGGGCCACCGGCTCTGCCGATCGCCGCTCTCTCCCCGGCCGTTGGTCAGCACTCCGGTGTTGTGCGCGTACTGCCCGCGGAGCAGGCTTGCGCGGCTGGGGCAACACAACGGCGTGGTGACGGTCGCATTCGCAAACGTCACGCCGCGTGCGGTGAGCTCGCGCTGGAGGATTGGCATGTGCGGGATGGTGTCGTGCCGCTGATCGTCGGTGATAATGACGACCAGCGTGGACCTGCCCGCCGGGGCCGGTGCGGCGGCCGTGGGCGCACGGCCGGGGAGCACGCCGAGGGCGGTTGACAGCAGAGCGGCAACAGCCGCGGCCAGCGCGAAGGAGAGTATGGACCTTGGTCGCATGCGATTCACCTCTCTTGGTATGAGAAACGCCGCGAATGGGCAGGTGGTTTACTGATGCGTGCGAAGGTAGAGCCGGATCTGACGATGCAGCGGCGCCAACCGGCGGTGACCAGGGAATTCCTCGCCGTTGCGGCGGTTATCGGCCTGGCGGTCCTGGCGCGCCTGGAGCACTTGGGCACGCGCACTCTGTGGGGAGATGAGGGGTTCACCCTCGACCTGGCTCGCCGAGGCTTTCTCGACCTGCTCACGCACCTGCGGGGCACCGACGCGCACCCGCTCGGGTACTATCTGATGCTGTCATATTGGATCCGCGCGGTTGGAGAAGACCTGGCGATGATGCGCGCCCTTTCGGCCATCTTCGGCGTGACGGCGGTGGTGCTCGCCTGGTGGCTCGGCCGGCGGCTGTTCTCGCCGGCGGTCGGCGTCGGCGCGGCGGCGCTGGTGGCCCTGAATCCGTTCCAGATCTTCGCGTCCAATGAGCTGCGGATGTACATGCCGCTCGAGTTCCTGGCCCTCGTGTCAACCCTGATCCTGTGGCGCGCTCGCTCGGCACGCGGTTATGGCTGGTGGGTCGCCTACGGCGTGTCGCTGGCCGCGATGGCGTACGTGAGCTACTATGCTTTCCTGCTCATTCCCGCACACCTGGTGTGGATCTCTCTGCACGAGAAGCCCCGCGAGGCCCTGCGCCGTATCGGCGTGTCGTTGGGGACTGCAGCGGTCTTGTATGCGCCCTGGGTTCCCTACGTGAGTGGCGTGATCGCGTTTCTCCGCACCAACCAGCTCTCGTTGAGGGGTCAGGCGATCACGTCGACCTACCTGCCGGAGCTCGTGGCTGCACAGACCTTCGGCGGATACCTGTTCAATGGCGTCACGTACCACACCCTCAAAGCGCTGGACTTCAAGTCGTATGTCCCGCTGCTCGTTCCGTTCGTTCTTCTGGCGGCAATCGGGTATGTTGCGCTGGGGACGATCAACAGATCGGCGCGGACGCTGATAGCGCTGTCCTGGGCGATCCCGGTCGCGTTGGTGGTGGCCGCCTCGCTTGCCGCGGGCGGGATCGCGGCGTACTACTATCACCTCAATTTCCTCATGCCTTTTGTGGCGCTGTTTCTGGCCGCCGGTGTGGTCCACTTTCGGGACACGGTTGCAACTGCTCCCAAGCTCCTGGTGACGCTCGGAGTCGCTATTGGCGTGCTGGCCTTTGTGGCGCCCGCCGTGGAAAATCTCCAGTCAAATCCAGACTATCAGTACTACCGGTACGACAACGCCGCGCGGCTGGTAAGGAAACTGTATCAATCCGACGACGTGGTCATCTTTCTTCCGCGGGGAATTAGCAAAGCCTTTCACTTCTACTTCAATCCGCCAGGGAAGGAGTTCGGGATCGCGGTTGTGCGTGGAGGGTGGTCGAGGCAAGCTCTTCAGGAGCCGATTCGTGAGGTGACGCAGTCTCTGGGCCCAGATGACAAACGCGTGTGGCTTGTCTACGGACCGCCAATCCCCGAGGGTGTCGTGGACGACCTGCTGAAGGCGATCGAAGACCGTGGCTACAAACGCGCCGACGTCAACGATTTCAAGGGCCTTCGTGTCGGCCTGCTTGTCCGGCCGGTGAAACAGCACGGATCAAATTGACGCCTGCAGTTGCATCTGTCTACAATTGAGACATGGCGCTGATCTTTACTTTTCCCTGCGGCGGCTGCGGCCGGCGGTACACCGTGTACTATCCGAAGGCCCTGATGTATGAGC
>JBOGSE010000028.1:0-5631 GCA_050694895.1 bacterium
GCGGCACCCAGGAGGAGATAGCCCGGCAGCGTCGCAAAGGCGGCCCGAGCCTGCTCCAGCGACCACGCCAAGCCGCGGCCGTCGATGAGCGGCATCAGGGTCAGCGCGCCTGCTATCCACACCACGAAGCCGTAGGTGGTTCCGCGGACGAGTCCCGGACCGACCCCCTCGAGGGGACGAGGATAGAAAAGCGCAAAGAGCACTCCTGCACTCAACGCGACCGGGATCATCGCGGTGGACTGGCCGGCAAGCCGCCCAATCAGCCACGCGGCGAGCAGACCGGCGAGCGCGCCGCGCGCCACAACGCCGGGAGTCACGCGGACCTCTCCGCTTCGCGTCCGGCGGATGGCGGCCAGCCCCAGTCCAGTGGTGGCGCCATAGATCAGGTGTCCGAGCAGGCTGGCAAACGCTTCCTGCGCCGAGTGCACGTCCCAGGCCAGGAAGCCGCCGGTCAGCAGCGGCATGAGCGTGAGCGGGCCCAGGAACCACCAGAGCGCGCCATACGTCAGTCCCCAGAACAGCGCCTCCCCGCCGCCTGAGCGCTGGTAGCGCATCAGCACGCCAAAGCCGGCCCCGAGTATCGTCGCGACGGCCAGATGGATGAGGAGATCCACCAGAGCGGAATCGGCGCGCACCAGCGAGGCCGTGGCAGGAAGAGCGCCGATGCGAGACAGCGCCGCGCCGGAGATCGCTCCGCCGATCAGGCCCGCGAGCGCACCGGGGAGCACACCCCCTCGCGCGGCGTCGCGCCAGCTCATGTCGCCCGCTCCCCGCCCGCGCTTGCGGGGGGTTGACCTGGCGCGCGCGCGGGGGTCTGCACGGCGGCCGCCGGCCGCTCGTCGGTGAGACCCAGCGTCTGGGTCAGCGTCGGTGTCGGCGCCTGATCGGTCAGCGCGATGTCGCGCGGGAAGAAGAGATCGATGGTCCAGTCAAGGGCCACCCGCACCTTCTTCTCCAGGCCCGGGAGCTTGCTCAGATAGATCGTGCGCCACAGGAACCAGGCCAGAAAGCCCGAGAATCTCAGCCCGCGGATCTCGGCCACCGCGGTGCGGTGTCCCAGGGCAACAAGAATGCCGATGGCACGGAACCGAAACCGCACCGGCCCCCCTCCGCGTTCCACGGCCGCGATATTCTCGGCGACCGTGGTGCCCTCACGCAGCGCATGTTGAGCGGTCGGAGGACACGGGTTTCCCTTGTTGTGCGTGTCCGGCACCTGGGCACAGTCACCGACAGCCCAGACGTTCGACGCTCCCCCAACCTGCAGGGTCTCGGACACGATGACCGCGCCGGCCCGATTCCGTTCGTAAGGTAGCGCCGCCAGCAGCGGATGCGGCTGATTTCCCGCGGTCCAGACGAGAGTCCGTGTGGGCACCTGCGTGCCATCGGCCAGCGCCACGGCGGCGGGTGTCGCGCCGCCCACACGCGTGTTGAGGAGAAACTCGATGCCCCGGGTCCGCAGTTTGCGCAGCGCGTAGTCGGCCAGTCCCGCGCTGATTTCGGGTAGAATCCGGCCTCCCGAATGCACGAGCACAAAGCGCGCCTCTCCTGACGGGATGTGGGGGAAGTAGTGGAGCACACTCTGTACCAGATCGAACAATTCCGCAATCATCTCGGTGCCCGCAAAACCGCCGCCCGCGACGACAAAGGTGAGCATCCGCCGCCGTTCTTCGACGTCCGGCTCGACATCGGCGCGCTCGAGTGTGCCGATAACGTGATTACGGAGCGCCGTCGCGTCCTGCAGCGTTTTCAGCGTGAACGAGTTGTCTTCGAGACCCGGCAGGCCGTAGAAGTTCGGCACGGAACCGAGCGCGAGCACCAGGTGGTCGTATGACAACGCCTCGGCCGGGGCCGTCGCACGCGTCCGAATCCACACGGCCTGGGTGTTAACGTCGATCGCCTCCACGTCGGCCCGGCGGAACCGCGTATGCGGAAGCGCGGCGCGCACCGGGGCGCTGATGTGCTGCGGCTCCAGACCGCTGGAGGCGACCTCGGCAAGCATCGGGGTGAACAGCAGATAGTTGCTCTGGCTCACCAGGGTGATCTCGAAGCGCGCGGCGCGTGAGAAGAGCTGCTCCAGCCGCTGTGCGGCGCTGACGCCCCCAAACCCTCCACCCAGAATCACGACCCGGGTCGGCGCCGCCTGAATAGCTTCGGCGGGCTCGCGGGCCGCCTCCGGGCGCATGCGCAGGTAGAGCGTGACCAGCATGTAGTAGCTCAACCCGGTCAGGGCGCCGTACAGCACGTGGCCGACGAGGCTGGGGAGTGCCGCGTTGGCCTCCTGAAGCGACCACGTCGGGCCGCTGCCCGTAAGCGCCGGAACGATCGTCAGCGGGCCGAGGATCCACCAGAGCAGCCCGTAGAGCACACCGCTGCTCATCGTTGGCGCGTAGCCAAGGGACTGATATCGAAAGATGGCGCCAAACGTGGCGCCGATAAAGATCGAGATCAAAAGATCCAGCGCCACGCCCGCGCCGAGTGAGGTCACGCCGACCAGGCCGGCCACCGCGGCGCGCATGCCCTGCGCCTGCTGGGCCCATGAGAATATGAGGCCCCCGATCAACCCGGCCGCGGCGCCCGCCGCGATGTCGCGACGCAATGTTGGGGACACGAGTCCCGCGGCCTCACATCCTACTTCACGGTGTCGTTGATGACGGAGAGTAACGCCTGGGTGGCCCTGGCGGTCGCCCGGGCTTCGGCCAGGTCAGTGCGCGTGACTCCCGCGGCGGCGAGCGAACCGGCGTGCTCGAGGACTATCATGGAGCTCATCCCGCCGGGCGCCAGGCGGAGATCCTGCAGGATGCCATTGCCCTGGCCCTGGCAGACATGTCCCCATGCCCGGTTGAAGTTCTTGCCGTTTGGTCCCTCGATACAGTTCAAAGCGTGGCCGAGATGCTGCCGCACGTACCCGAGCGAATCTCCGGAGGCGGCGAAGCCGGCGTGTGTGATCGCCGTTTTCAACTGTGCTTTCAATCCGCCGCCCGCCCCTCCGGGCGGAGGTCCGTAACCGGGCTGAGGATACGCTGTCGCGCCCGCCCCGAGGATGAGCACAGCAGCAAGGCCAAGATACATAATCGCTCTCATGACCCTCGACCCCCCTGTGAGCCTGCCGTCTGCATCGCCATTGCGGTACCGGTTCAACGCAGGTGAGCCGCTCCCCTATACAACCATTCGCACCGCGGCCCGCTGCGGTCGGCTTCATGAACTCTTTATCAACGGGGGCGTATGCTGGCCGCGCAAGGTGTTCGGTTCACGCGGGCCAATTGTAGTTACGATTGCCCGCTCAGAGGAGGGAGACCCTTGACCTACAGACCATTGACCGGTGCCGTGTTGTCAATTCTCGTCATAACCGTCCTTCTCGCGCCGCCGCGGCCACCCCGGGTCCAGGCGGCCTCGGTCCGGCCGTCGAGGGGCGCTCCGGCGCTGCTTCTTCGTGCGGGCACGGTTGATCAGCGCGCACAGACGGTCACGCTGCCGCTTCTGGCGGGACGCATGAAAGATGGCCGAAAGGTCTGGTACGTGGTGACCGATACCAGCGACGGGCGCGTTGCCGGGCAGCGAGGCATCAACCACTCGGCGAAGCTCTCTAATGCGCCCGCTGGCGGCACGCGGCTGGCGACGCGAGAGCCTGACGGTACGCTCACGTTCGAAAGCGGCACGGTCGATTTCTCGCCGGTCCGAACCGTGATCGCAGGGAGCGGCTCGCGCCCATTTCCGCCGAAAACCGCACAGCCCGGCGCCGTCGCCGATGGCGATTACACCCCGCTGGTGCGCATCCGTGGCGGCGGCGACGTCGTGTACAATGCGCCGATCGTTGCCTTCGGCGTCGACGATCGTCAGATCTCGTTCTGTGAAGGCAAACCGGACTTGAGACTGGTGCATGATCGAGTGGTCAAGATCTGCCCCGAGAAGCAGACGGTCACCCTCGGCCTCACTCCGGGGTTCAGCGCGGGGCGGGCGGTGCTCTACATCAGCACCGAGGGCACCGACGCTGGCGTGGCGGCGATGGAGGCGGCCACGTTCGCACCGCGGCTCGCCCGGGCTTCATCCGAGGGCGGGTATGGCGAGCACAGCCAGGTCGAGCCGCTGGTCGTCGTGGTCAACGGTCCCACAGGCCGGAGCAATCCGCGGCGGCAGGGGATCTACAGCGCGCTCCTGGACGGACAGCCGCCACTGAATGTCGTCGGAGCCATCCCGACCCTCGGGGAGGGCTACAGCCCGCTGTGGAGCGTCAACCTTGCCGTCTGGACTCAGCGCACCGCGGGTCAGGGCGGCCGGCTGCGCGTGACCGCGCAATCTCAGGTCCACGATCTGGTGCGCCGCGGGGCGATCACAGGACCCGACGGGAAGCCATTCGGGCCCGCGGGCATTATCGTGAACTGCCCGATCGTCCAGCGCCTGGAGTGAGGGACGCAGTGCCATGATCAGTCTCCTCCTGCAACCCGAAGCCCTGATCAGCCTGGTGACGCTGTCATTGCTGGAGATCGTCCTGGGCATCGACAACATCGTCTTCATCTCCATTCTCGTGGGTCGGCTTCCGCGGGACCAGCAGCCCCGCATCCGGCGGACCGGCCTCTTGCTGGCGCTGATGATGCGCCTTGGACTGCTGTTCACGATCACCTGGGTCATGCGCCTGACAGCGCCGTTGTTCGCGGTCTTGGGTAAGACCTTTTCGGGGCGCGACATGATCCTGCTGGCGGGCGGGCTGTTCCTGCTGGCGAAGGCGAGTTACGAGATCCATGACAAGCTCGAGGGGGCCGACGTCGAAGGTCCACGGGCCGCACGCACGGCGTCCGCGCCGTGGATCCTTGCGCAAATCGCGCTGCTTGATATCGTCTTCTCGCTCGACTCGGTCATCACGGCGGTGGGGCTGGCGCCCCACGTGATCATCATGGTTATCGCGATAGTGCTCGCGGTTGGCGTCATGCTCGTCTTTGCCGGTCCCATTGGCGACTTCGTCGACCGGCATCCGAGCATGAAGATCCTGGCCTTGAGTTTTCTGATCTTGATCGGTCTCTTGCTGATCGTCGAAGGCATGGGGGAGCACCTGAGCAGAGGATACGTGTACTTCGCGATGGCCTTCTCATTCGGGGTGGAGATGCTCAACATACGGATGCGCGCGAGGCAGCGGCCGGTGGTACTCCGCGGACGTTATGGGCCACGGCCTTCGGCGGAAGGCTGACGGGACCGACGGCTCCCGGCGACCCGAGTGCGAATCTTCAAACTGCTGCGTCTGGAGATGCTGCCGGTCGTCCGGCGTCTGCCCGCCTACACGCGCCTTGCGCTGGCGCTCGCACGCGAACCCGCGCTGCGGTGGCTCCACAAGGCGATGTTGCTGGGTGGCGTCGCGTACCTCGTGTCTCCCATCGATCTCATCCCGGGATTCATTCCGGTGCTTGGCCAGCTCGATGACCTGGCGGTGGCGCTGTGGTCCCTGCGCGCGGCCCTACGCGCCGCACCTCCGGAGGTCGCTGTCCACCATCTCACGGTCAACGGTCTGACCTGGGAGATGCTCGACGACGATCTGGCCCGGATCGGCCGGTCGGGACGGCTGCTGACCCGGGCAGGAGTGCGTCTTGGTCAGCGGGCACTGCAGGGAGTCGGGCGAGAACTCTGGCACGTGGGACGTAGACT
>JBOGSE010000029.1:0-14309 GCA_050694895.1 bacterium
ACCCGCCGCCACGGCCAGATCGACTCCCAGCTCTGCATGATCTTCCACTCGAGCAGCCCGTACGCCGCGATCGTCCCCGCGGACAGCACGGCAACGGCGAGGCGCCTGCGGTCTGTGAGTCCCACGACGCCGAACGCCGCGATGGTCAGCGCAAGGGCGAGCAGAAAGGGAACCGCAATCGGCCGGTAGACGGCCGTGGCGGCCGATCCCTGACCGGCCAGGAACACACCGCCCGCAACGAGGATCGGGAGCCCCACGGCCAACGAAAGGAGCGCAGCCGTGCGCAGCCGCCTCCGCGAGGCGAAGGCGTCCATCACGGAGCGCGCGACCAGCACGGCCAGGGGCGGAAACACGGGATGCAGGTGCCTGTAGACCTTGTCGCCGGGTGAGAGCGACAGAGCCACAAAATAGAGGCCGGCCCACAGAACGCACAGGCGAAGCGAGGCCGGGGCTTCGTTCCACTGCCGCCGGGCGACCGAGACCGCGCCGGGGAGAAATCCTGTCCACGGCATCATCCAGAACGCGAGCATAGGGACATACGCAACCAGGGCCAGCCAGTACGGCAGCGGGGCCTGTTTTGGGATGAAGAATCGGCCGAGACCCAGTGGCCCCGTTAGAAAGAATGTGTTGACGAACGGCATCCCCTGGCGGATGCTGCCGACGAGAAACCAGGGTGCGGCAACGGCCACACACACCGCCGCCGCAAGGCCGGTGTGCGGCCATCGCCAGAAGCCGGTGCGATCCCCCCTCCTGTGGGCCAGCAAGAGATCCGCGGCTACGATCGTCGCAAACGCCGCAAGACTGAGGATGCCTTTCGTCAGGACGGCCAGGGCAAGCCAGAGGCCCACGAGCGCAGCCTGCCAGGTGGATCCTTCGCGGCGATAGCGTAGATAGGCATAGAATGCCAGGGCCAGGAACAACGCCAGCGGCACGTCCTGCTGCGGAGCCAGGGTCAGATAAAACGGCTGGAACATCGTGGCCAGAATCAGGGCGGCGAGCAGCGACTCTTCTTCCCTCGCGCCGAGACGCGCGATTCGATAGGTGACCACCACAAGCGCCAGACCCGCGAGGATGTTCCACAGGCGAAGCATGACATCGTTTGCCCCGCCCAGACGAAACGAGACGGCGATGAGCCACATGCTCAGCGGGGGTTTGTCCACCGTCCAGCCCGCCCCGTGACGCAGGGTCAGCCAGTCGCCGGTACTCAGGATGTTCTTGGCGATGTGCCCGTAGAGGGCGGAATCGCTGTGAAAGTTCGGCAGCGGCGCGCCGGCAAGCGTGATCAGGCAGCCAGTCACAAGCACGGCCAGCCAGGCTCGGGGCCAGAGGCGACTCACATCCTCGCGTGCCGGGCTAAGAACCTTCGCTGCGGTGATCATGCCCCCACGGGCCGCTCGTGCCCCGGATGACCCGGACGGCGTGAGGCAGGACCGGGAGGAGGATCTCCAGCCATTCCCGCACCGCACCCGGGCTCCCGGGAAGGTTGACGATGAGCGTCTGCTTGCGGACCCCGGCCACGGCGCGAGACAGCATCGCCAGCGGTGTGCGCGCGTGGGTGTGCGCTCGGGCGGCCTCCACCAATCCGGGGGCCAGTCGATCGATGACGGCCAGGGTGGCCTCGGGGGTCACATCACGCGGCCCCAGCCCGCTCCCGCCGGTCGTCAGCACCAACGCCACGCGGTCCTGATCTGCGTACCGGGCGAGCGCTGCGCTGATCGCGTCGCGATCGTCGGCCAGCACATCCCTGCGAACGATTCTCGCTCCCTGCGCGCGGAGCGCCTCGGCGATCGCATCACCGCTCGTATCCTCGCCGGCACCGCGGGCGACGGTATCAGACAGGGTCAGGATCGTCACGGGGACGCCGTCCAGGCCGCCCCCGGTCACCTGGCTTCTCCGGGTCTGTTGTAGACGCCGCTACGGCCGCCCCGCTTGTGCACAAGACGCACGCGTTCGATCGTCATCCCCCGATCGACGCCTTTGCACATGTCATAGACCGTGAGCGCGGCCACCGCGGCTGCCACGAGTGCTTCCATCTCGACGCCGGTCTGCGCGACCGTCTTCGCCGTGGCCTCGACGGACACGCCTCCCGCTTTGGGGTCGGGCGCCACCACCACCTGTATGTCGGTGAGCGGAAGAGGATGACACAGCGGGATGAGCTCCGCTGTTCGTTTGGCCGCCATCACGCCGGCAACCTGTGCGAGCGTCAGCACGTCTCCCTTGGCGACCCTGTATGCTTGAATCAACTTCAACGTCTCGGGCTGCATCCTGACGGCGGCCCGCGCTACCGCGGCACGTGCGGTCAGTGGCTTCCTCGAGACGTCGACCATCCGGCTGCGACCCGCGGAGTCGACGTGCGTCAGCCGCTTTGCCGCGCGCACCTTCACAGGAGGCGAACCTCCACTTCGTCTCCCTCACGGTACCCCGCGGATGACGAAACGACCACAATCCCGTCGGCACGCGCAAGTGACGTAAGGATCTGCGACCCCGCCGGCTGCGGAGCGGCCCAGAGTCCATCCGGGCGTGCCTCAAGAGTCACCCGGCGGTGGTCCTCCCTCGCCCCCGCCGCGGGCAGCGCGGTGGTCAGGCGCGCCCGCACCAACGTCCAGGGCCGCGATGCCGGATCGATCCCCAGAAGCGCCTCCAGCACCGGTCTGGCAAAGAGATCGAAGATTACGAGCGCCGACACCGGATTTCCCGGAAGCCCGATGACCGGAACCTCTCCCGCGACGGCCAGCACGGTTGGCTTCCCCGGACGCACGGCGATGCCGTGCACGACGATGCCCGGCGGGCCCAGTGCACCGATCGCGTCGGCGACGACGTCACGCTCACCCACCGACGATCCTCCCGAGACGAGCACCATCTCATGGTCCCGCAGCGCCCGGCGCAGCGCGCCGTCGACCGCGGACCGCTCGTCGGAGACGATGCCGAGTGGGGTTGGAGAGCCTCCCGCGGCGAGCACCGCGCCGGCCAGCGCCGGGCTGTTCATGTCGCGCACGCGCCCGGGTTCCAGCGGGGCGCCGGCGGGGACGACCTCATCGCCCGTCGCCAGGATTGCCACACGGGGCGGAAGGAAGACCTCTATGTCAGCCAGGCCCACACCAGCCAGGATGCCGAGGTCTGCGGCCCGCAGCCGTCTGCCGCGCGCGAGGACGACCTGACCCTCCCGCACATCGGCCCCGTGTTCCACGACGTTGTCGTCAGGGCGCGCTGCCCTGCGCACAAGAATCGCCCCGCCATCGGCGTCGACATACTCCTGCATGACGATGGCGTCCGCGCCTTGGGGCAGCACGCCGCCGGTAGGAATCCTCACCGCGCCACCCGGTGCCACGGCGACGTCGGCTGAGGCACCCATCCGAACCTGTCCCAGATGCCGCATCCGTACGGGCGCATCAGGTGTGGCTCCGGTGGTATCCGCCGCGCGCAGGGCCCACCCGTCGACGGCAGAGCGGTCAAACGGCGGCAGATCGGTTCCCGCGACCACGTCGGCCGCCAGCACACGGCCGAGCGCGGCGGAGAGTGGCACGGACTCCCGGCCGCGGGGAGCCAGCCGCAGCGCCGCGGCATACGCGGCCCGGGCCTCATCAGGCGAAAGCAGCCGGTGGAACGCCTTGGGCGGTGCAGCCAGTTAGATCACTCCCAGCGCGCGTCCTGCGCGGACAAAAGCCTCAAGGGCCTGCTCCAGATGCGCCGTGGTGTGCGCCGCGGTGACGATCGTCCGAACGCGGGCGCGGCCGCGCGGCACCGTGGGGAACGCAAGGCCAAGGGCAAAGACACCTTCGTCGAACAGCCGGTCCGACAGCGCTGCCGCGGCGGATTCCTCCCCGACGATGACCGGGGTGATGGGCGTCTCGCTCAGTCCCGTGTCGAATCCCGACCGCTTGAGGCCGTCCTTGAACAGCCGCGTGTTCTCCCACAGCCGGGTGATGAGGTCAGGATGGGTCTGCACCAGGCGGACGGCGGCCAGGGCTGATGCCGCGACCGACGGCGGATGCGAGGTGGAGAACAGCAGCGGCCTGGCGCGGTGCATCAGGAGATCGACGAGCGACCGGCTCCCCGCGACGTACCCGCCCAGACCGGCAAACGCTTTGGAGAGCGTTCCAACCTGGATGTGCACGCGGCCGTGCATGCCGAAATGATCTACGGTCCCGCGTCCGTCGCGCCCGACCACGCCGCTGGCATGCGCGTCGTCCACCATCATCAGGGCGCCGTGCTCCTCCGCGGCCTCCACCAAAGCCGGAAGCGGCGCGATGTCGCCGTCCATGCTGAACACGCCGTCGGTGATCAGGAGCACACGGCGGGCTCCCCGCGCCTCCCCGAGCATGCGGCGGGCAGCGGCGGTGTCCTTGTGCGGGAAGATCTTCTTCTGCGCGCCCGAGAGCCGGCAGCCGTCGATGATGCTGGCGTGATTCAGTTCGTCGCTGACCACCACGTCGTCGGGACCCAACAGGGCCGCCACGGTCCCCGCGTTGGCCGTGAAGCCCGATTGAAAGAGCAGGGCGGCCTCGGTGTGCTTGAATGCGGCGAGCTCGGCCTCCAGGGTTTGATGGATGGCCATATTGCCGGCGATCGTGCGGACCGCGCCCGAGCCCACACCGTATGTGGCGATCGCCTCGAGCGCGGCGGCCTTCAGCGCCGGATGCGTGGCGAGCCCGAGATAGTTGTTCGAGCAGAGATTGATGACCTCGCGACCGTCGTAGCGGGAGACCGGCTCCTGCGGGCCTTCCAGCAGTCGCGGCCAGCGCCACACGCCCCTGCCGCGCAGATCGCGGAGTTCGTCGTCGAGGAATGCAAGCGGGTTGACCGTCTCAGCCTTCAAGGGTCAAGATCACCTTCCCCGCATCGCCGGACTCGAGCAGCTCAAACGCACGAGCGAACTCGTCGAGTGGCAGCCGGTGCGTGATGATCGGCGCGATGTCCAGCCCTCTGCGCAGCAGCGCGGTCATCTGCTCCCACGTCTGCCACAACCGCCGCCCAAAGATCCCCTCCAGGCGTACGGCCCGGAAAATCACCTCGCCGGCGAGGTCGATCTCCACCGGCATGGCGGGCAGGCCCAGCAGTCCAACCCAGCCGCCTCTGCGCACCACCCGCAGCGCGTTCTGGATGCCCGCGGGGTGCCCGGACATCTCGAGCACGGCATCGACGCCGCCACCACCCGTCGCGTCCAGGATGCGTTGCGCGGCGTCGCCGCGCGTCGCGTCGAGTACCAGGTCGGCACCGAGCGTGCGGGCGAGACCCAGGCGCGTCGCCTTGACATCGGAGGCGATGACCAGCGCCGCACCAGCCATTTTGCAGACAGGGATCGCCATCAAACCGATGGGACCGCAGCCGACGATCGCGACCGTGCGCGCCGTGATGTCGGTCGCCAGCGCCGTGTGCACCGCATTGCCGAGCGGATCCATGACCGCGGCAACGTCTGCGGAGATGCCGGGGTCGAGCCGCCACGCGTTGCGCGCCGGCATGGCCACATAGTCCGCAAATGCGCCGTCCCGGTCGATGCCGATGATCTCCAGCCGCTCGCAGATGTGGGCCTCGCCGTTGCGGCACCGGTTGCACCATCCGCATGCGATGTGACTCTCTCCCGCCACCCGATCCCCGACCGCGACTTCAGTCACCGCTGCGCCGGCGCTGACCACGGTGCCGTAGAACTCGTGACCGATGACGCGCGGGGGACGCACACGAGATCGGGCCCAGGGGTCCCAGCGATAGATATGAAGGTCGGTGCCGCAGATCCCGCCGGCCGCGACCTGAACCAGGACTTCGTCCGGTCCCGGCGTGGGAACCGGCATCTCGATCAGGTCGCAGCCCGGCTCGGGCGCCGCTTTCACGAGCGCGCGCATCGTCTGGGGCACCGGCTCAGCCGGCAGAGAGGTGCCCAATTGCGGCTCCGGTGCCGTCTGCGTACCGGGGGAGATCACACTCTGAGGTTCGACCCTGCGCGGCGGCGACTCCTGCGCGCAACCGCGCATACGCGAGCAGGACCGGTGGGTGAGGTACCGAAGCAAGTCCGCGAATCGGCGAGAGCCGACAGGAGGCGGCCCGTGCCATTCCTCTTCCACACGTTCGCGGTGCATTTCCCCGTCGCGCTGCTGCTGACCAGTGCCGTGTTTGACGCGGTGTATCTGGTCACACGGGAGCGGTTCTACGACCGCGCCGGGCGTTTTCTGATTGGCCTGGGCCTCCTGGGTGCGCTCATCGCGATCATCCTGGGGTTCGTCGATTTCATGGCGTTAGTCGCCGCCGATGTGGGCCAGGCGTTCGTCGATCAGCACCGGCGCCATTCCACCTTCGCCTATGCCGGCGTGGCCACTTACCTGGCAAGTTTTCTGTTACGATGGCGCCGCCCCGACCTCAACCGCGCGGCGGTGGGCATATTTCTCGTGCTGGGGGCCGGGCTGATCATGTGGGCCACCTGGCTCGGCAGCCACATCAGAAAGGTCATGTAGGGGATCGAGGAGGCGATAGTGCCCTTTCTCTTCCACTCGCCCGTGGTCCATTTCCCCGTCGCGCTGTGGCTGACCAGCGCCCTGTTCGACGTGCTCTCCCTTTTCACCGGGGATCAGTTTCACAGGCGGGCCGCGCAGTTCCTGATCGCGCTGGGGCTCTTGGGTGCGGCCGTTGCGATCATCACCGGGTTCGTCGACCTCCGGCCCCTGGTCGCCGAGGGCATCGGCGGGGCGTTCATCGCACGCCACCGCACGCACTCGATCTTCGCGTATGCGTCGACGGCCGCCTATCTCATCAGCTTTGTGGTCCGCCGACGGCGTCCGGCTCTCGGCCGGGCCGCCACGGTCGTCCTCATGGCCACCGGCGCCACGCTCATCGGCATCACCGGCTACATCGGCGGCGAAGTGCGGGGGGCCATGTAGCGCATGGGACAGCGCATTCTCGTCGTCGATGACGAGCCCCACATCGTGGAGCTTGTGCGCTACAATCTCCTGCGGGAGGGGTATGACGTCATCACCGCAGGCGACGGCGAGGCGGCACTGGCGAAGGCGCGGACAGACCACCCCGACCTGATCGTGCTGGATATCATGCTGCCGGGCGCCGACGGCCTGGAGGTCTGCGGGCAGCTCCGGCGCGAGACCAGCGTGCCGATCATCATGCTCACCGCCAAGAGCGGGGAGCTGGAGCGTGTCGTGGGTCTCGAGGTCGGCGCCGACGACTACGTGACCAAACCATTCAGTCCGCGAGAGTTGATCGCACGCGTACGGGCCGTGCTGCGGAGACGTGTACGCGAGGTCGCATCCTCAAATGCCGAGCCCCTCCAGATTGGATCCCTGCGCCTGGACCAGTTGACCCGTGAGGTCACGCTCCAGAGCCGCAAGATCGACTTGACGGCGCGCGAGTTTGAAATCCTGCGGCTGCTGATGCGGCATCCCAACCGGGTCTTCACCCGCGACTTTCTCCTCGAACACCTGTGGGGATACGACTTCTACGGCAGCACCCGCACGGTGGATATGCACGTCAGCCGTCTTCGTGAGAAGATTGAGGATGATCCGTCGAAACCGACGTACATCGTGACCGTCCGCGGCGTCGGGTACAAACTGCGCGACGGCGAGTCCGGACGCAGGAGGATCCAGGCATGAGGCATCCGTCGATCCGCCTGAAGTTCACCAGGTCCTACCTGCTGCTGGTCCTGGTCTGCCTGGTTCTGGTGGCGACGTTTGTGACCTGGCGGCTGCAGGCAGAGTATACGCAGACATATCGATCGGTGGTCCTGACTCAGTCGCGGCTGATCGCTCGCATGTTCGAAGAGGTCCTGCGCGAAGGCGACACCGCCCCCGCACGCCTGGAAGGCATGACCCAGGAATTCCGGTGGCGCACCGACGTGATCAGGGTGTTGCAGACCGAGGGCATTCTGGCCCTGAGGGACGCCGTGCCCCCCGAATTGCATCGCGCCATCGTCGAAGGCGAGGCGAGCACATCGGTGCGTAGGGATCCGACGAGCGGTGAGGTCCGGATCTTCGCAGCCGCACCGGTCGTCGTCGGGGGACGGACGGTCGCCGCCGTGCAGATGTCGATTCCCGCGGGTTGGGTCTGGGTCGAGCTGCGGCGCATGCTGCCGATGCTGGGTATCGCGCTCG
The DNA here is from genome assembly GCA_050694895.1 of bacterium. GTDB lineage: Bacteria > Sysuimicrobiota > Sysuimicrobiia > Sysuimicrobiales > Humicultoraceae > JBQTJP01. The sequence goes on from JBOGSE010000029.1 coordinate 8,085, forward strand.
TCATCGGGCTGCTGGCCGCGGTGGTCGTCGGGGCGCGCCTGGCGCGTGGTCTGGTCGAACCCATTGATGAGCTCACGCAGGTGGCCTCGCAGATGAGCGCGGGCGACCTCAGTCGCGCAGTCCGACCCCGCGGGAGCGATGAGATCGGCCGCCTGGGGGTCATGTTCAACCGCATGGCCGAGCGCCTCGTCGGGACCATCGCCACACTCTCGGCCGAGCGGACCAAGCTGGAGACCGTCGTCTCGGGCATGGTCGACGGGGTCATCGCGACCGATCACGCCGGCGACATCATCCTGACGAACCGGGCGGCGGCCGAGCTCCTCGGCCAGAATGAGCCCGCGGTTCCGGCGCCGGACGGCCGCCTGCGGACACTCTTGACCGAGGCCCTGACATCCGGCCGGGTCAGTGCCGAAGAGCTCCCGCCGGCGGAAGTCGGCGACCGCGTCGTCGAGGTTCACTGCGCCCCGATCGCCGGCGACGGCGGCGGGCCCATCGGCGCGGTTGCGGTACTGCGCGACGTCACCGAATTGCGACGCATAGAGCGCCTGCGCCGCGAGCTGACCGCCAACGTGTCACACGAACTGCGCACGCCGTTGACGTCCATCAAGGGATTTGCGGAGACGCTGCTGGGCGGCGCCATGCACGATGAGACCACAGCGCGCCACTTCCTCGGCATCATCGATAAAGAGTCCAACCGTTTGGTCAAGCTCGTCGACGATCTGCTCGACCTCTCCCGGTTGGAGGACAAGCGCGTCAGCCTCGACCTGGGTCAAGTCGATGTCGGCGATCTCGTGGTCGAGATGGTCGTCAACATGCGGCCGATGGCGGGTTCTCGCGACCTGCGGGTCGTGGTGGGTCCGTCCGAAGCGGTGGCCCTCGCCGACCGCGACCGCCTGGCCCAGGTGTTGACCAACCTGATGGACAATGCGATCAAGTTTACGCCCGACGGCGGAAAGATTGCGGTGGGCTGGCGGATGCTGAATGGCGAGGTCGAGGTCTCGATCGCGGACACGGGTCCGGGCATCGCGGAGGGGGACCTGCCGCACGTCTTCGAGCGCTTCTATAAGGCTGATCGCGCCCGCGCGGCGGTCCCAGGCGGCAGCGGTCTGGGGCTGGCCATTACCAAGCACATCGTGGAGGCCCACGGCGGCCGGATTCGGGTTGCGAGCAGGCCGGGGGCCGGCGCCACGTTCACGTTCACGTTGCCGAGGGATGGCGACGAAGGCGGCTAGCCGCCCAGATACGCCTTCTTGACCTCTGGGTTCTCCCGCAATTCGGCCGCGGGTCCCTGAAGGATGATCTCGCCGGTCTGGAGCACGTAGGCGCGATTGGCCACACCCAGCGCCATAAACGCGTTCTGCTCCACGAGGAGCACGGTCGTCCCCGCCGCATTGATGTCACGGACCGTGCGGAAGATCGACTCCACCAGCACCGGGGCCAGTCCCATCGACGGCTCGTCGAGCAAGAGCACCCGCGGCCGTGTCATCAGCGCCCGCCCGATCGCCAGCATCTGCTGCTCCCCACCCGAGAGCGTCCCGGCCACCTGTGTCAGGCGCTCGCGCAGGCGGGGAAATAACTGCAGCACGCGCTCCATATCGTCAGTGATGCCGGCGATATCGCTGCGCCTGAATGCGCCCATCTCGAGATTCTCCCGTACCGTGAGCCTGCCGAAGATCCGCCGCCCTTCCGGTGCGTGCCCCACGCCCATGCCCACGATCTCATGCGGCGGCCGGTGATCGATGCGATCCCCGCTCAGCCGAATCGAGCCCTCCCGGCCCCGGTGGAGGCCCGAGATGGTCCGGAGCGTCGTCGTCTTCCCCGCGCCGTTGCTGCCCAGCATTGACACGATCTCGCCTTCATCGACCGCGAGCGAGACTCCCTTCAGGGCGTGGATGTGTCCGTAGTAGACGTGGAGGTCTTCGATCTCCAGCAGCGCCATCGTCCGTCCGCCTACCCGACCGCGGCCACGCCGGTGCTGCTACCGAGGTAGGCTTCGATCACTTTGGGATCGTTCTGGACCTGGGCCGGCGGACCCTCGGCGATCTTCACGCCGTAGTCGAGCACGGTGACGCGGTCGGAGATACTCATCACGACGCGCATGTTGTGCTCGATCAGCAGAATCGTGAGTCCCAGATCGGCGCGGAGCCGGCGAAGGAACGCCATCAGATTCACCGCCTCGGTGGGCGACATCCCGGCCGTCGGCTCGTCCAGGAGCAGCAACTGGGGGCGGCTGGCAAGGGCGCGCGCGATCTCCAGGCGCCGCTGGTCGCCGTAGGGCAGGTTCTTGGCCACCTCGTTTCCGCGACCGGTCAGCCCGACCAGATCGAGCAGGTCGCTTCCGCGCCGCAGCGCGTCCGATTCCACCGTGTGGAACCGGGGCGTGCGCAGCAGCACGTCCCACGCGCCCAGGGGCAGACGGCTGTGCATGCCGACCAGGATATTCTCGATGACCGTCATGTTGCCGAACAGCCTGATGTTCTGGAACGTCCGGCACATTCCCAGCGCCGTGATCTGGTCGGATCGCAGGCCGACCAGCGGGCGGCGACCGAACTGTACCTGGCCCTCTTCTGGAGCGTAGATACCGGTGAAAACGTTGAACAGGGTCGTCTTGCCGGCGCCGTTCGGCCCGATAATGCTGGCGATGAGCCCTTCATCGAGGGAGAAGTCTACGCGGTTGACCGCCACGAGGCCCCCGAACCGCTTGGTGACGCCCGCGGCCTCGAACAGCGCCACGCTAGGTGCCTCCTCCCAGTGCGATCGGTTGCTCCGCGGCCGTCGCCTTGGCCTCTTTCAGCTCCCTCTCGCGCCGCCGTGACGGAAGAATACCCTGGGACCTGAAGATCATCATGAGGATCAGGATCACGCCGAACACCATGCGCTCGTACTTGGCCGGTTCGAGCTGGGTCGGCAGGTCCGCCAGATTGTAGCCTAAGATGGTCACCCCGGCCGATTTCCACGCGCTGAGCGTCAGCGAGAGCTGCTTGAGGACCTGCAGGTTGAGGATCGTGACCAGGCTCGCTCCCAGGATGGCGCCCGGGATGCTCCCGACGCCTCCTAAGATCACCATGGACAGCACGCCAATCGACTCCAGAAACGTGAAGCTCTCGGGATTGATGAAGACCTGCTTGCTGGCGAACAGGACGCCCATCGCACCCGCGAAGGACGCGCCCGCGGCAAACGCGAGCAGCTTGCTGCGAATCAGCGGCACCCCCATGGCGATGGCGGCTTCCTCATCCTCGCGGATGGCCTCCCAGGCCCGGCCGATATGTGAGTCCTTGAAGCGCTGGGTGACGAGGATCACCACGACGACGACCAGCAGGACCAGGAAGTAGAAGTACACGGGATAGAGCGCCGCCGGCGTGGCCGGCAGCCCCAACCGCTCGACGATCGGGGCGAAGAACAGCGGCGGGCGTCCCACGGGCGTGATGCCGATCGGGCCGTTGGTGAGGTTGATCGGCTTGTCGAGGTTGTTGGCCAGCACACGCACGACTTCCCCAAACCCCAGGGTCACGATCGCCAGGTAGTCACCGCGGACTCGGAGGACGGGCAGGCCCAGCAGCACGCCGGTCAGCCCGGCCGTGGCCACAGCCAGCAGGAGGAACGCGTAGAACCACCACCCGCCCAGCGGAAAGATGCCCGTCGCCCCCTCCCAGATCTTCAGGGCCTGGGGGGATCCCACGATCGCCCACGTATAGGCGCCGACCGCATAGAACGCGACGTAGCCGAGGTCCAAAAGCCCGGCCAGTCCCACGACGATGTTCAGCCCCAGCGCCAGCGCCACGAAGATGCCGACCTGCGTGGCGACCTCGAGATAAAAGGTGTTGCGCACGCCGATGTACGGCATCAGGACGCCCAGCGTCACGAGCAGGACCAGGCCGCGGTACCAGTCCGGCACCTTCACGTAGTACAGGAGCAACACCGATGCCATGAACAGCAGAAAGGCAGGGAGCGACCTCGGCTCGTTCAGGACAAGATACGTCGTAACCACCAGATACGCGGCGATGAGTGGGATGCTAAACCTTCTCACGCACAACCTCTCCGAGCAGCCCGCGCGGGCGAAACATGAGGATCAGGATCAAGACGCCGAAGGCAAAGATGTCTTTGTATTCCGCGCCGAACGCGCCACCGGTCAGCAGCGACATGTAGGAGGCAGCGAACGTCTCCAGCATCCCCAGCACCAGGCCACCGAGCATCGCACCGGGAATGTTGCCGATGCCGCCGAGCACGGCCGCCGTGAACGCCTTGATGCCAGGGATGAAGCCGGTGTAGGGGTTGATCGTCCCGAACTGCACGCCGAAGAGCGCCCCGGCCGCTCCGCCCATCGCGCCGCCGATCAGGAATGTGAGTGAGATCATGCGGTTCACGTTGATCCCCATCAGGCCCGCGGTCGGCTGGTCTTCGGCGACGGCCCGGATCGCCTTGCCGAGCTTCGTCCGGTTGACGAACAACGTCAGGGCGACCAGCATGAGCACCGCCGCCACCATCAACAGGATCGACTTCACAGAGATGTCGAGCTCACCGGCCAGCGTCAGCCGGACGTCAAAGAGGTCAATGGTGGGATATGTCAGAAAGAACGCGTTGCGGTGCAGGCTCTCCGCGAGACGGATCACGTCCTGCAGGAAGAACGACACGCCGATCGCCGAGATCAACGGCACGAGCCTCGGGGCGCCGCGCAAGGGGCGGTAGGCGATGCGCTCGACCGCCACCGCGAGCACCCCGCTGACGGCCATCGCCGCGAGCAGAATGACGGTCAACAGCAGCAGTGGGTGCTTGGCGGTCAGCGCGTTGTTCGACTGCAGCACGAGCAGGATCTCGGCGCCCACGAACGCGCCCACAACGAAGATCTCGCTGTGGGCGAAGTTGATCATCTGCAGGACGCCGTAGACCATGGTGTAGCCCAGGGCGATCAGCGCGTAGACGAAGCCGAGCACGATACCGTCAACAACGACCGTCGGGAAGATGCCGATGAGGAGGTCCCACTCCATGGGACCGACTATTCACCACCCCGCCCGCCCGGCCCTCTGTGCGCCCCGCTGGGCAGAAAACGAGAGGGACCGCGGCTCCGCGGCCCCCCACGCCTTCGGGACGGCTCGAACCCTACTGCATCTTCTTGGCTTCGGGCGGTGCGATTTTCAGGGTTTTCTCTAGCTTGTTCTTGTCCCACTTCCCCGGATCGCCCGAGAGGATGCGGATCACGAAGTAGGTCGCCGGCACGACATCACCCTTCGAGTCGAAGGTGATGGTACCGGTCAATCCCGCGTACCCCTTGGTCTTGGCGACCTCCGCGGTGACCTGCTCGCGGGTAGGCTTCTTCCCACCGGCGGCCTTGATGGCGCGCTCGAGGGCCTTCAGACCGACCGCGGTGGCGTCGTACGCCTGTGCCGCGAACGGCTCGGGGTCCTTCTTGAACTTCGCCTTGTAGTCCGCGGCGAACTTGGCGGCCTTCGGGTAGACCGACACCGGGCCGGCGACGGTCGTGTAGTGCATGCCGACGATGGCCTGGCCCGCGACCTTCGGCAGGTCCGAGGAGTCCATCCCGTCGGGCCCCAGGAACTTGGACTTCAGGCCCTTGGCGCGCGCCTGCTTGAAGAACACGCCGGCCTGGTCGTAGATGCCGCCGAAGTAGACCAGGTCGGGGTTGCGCGCCTTGATCGGCGTGACGATGGGATCGAAGTTGGCCTTCTCTTCCGTGCCCTCGAAGCCGAGGACGGTCATCTTCACCTTGGGCGCGTGCTGCCTGAAGAACTCGGCGACGCCCTGGCCGTAGGCCGTCTTGTCGTGAAGGATGTACACGCTCTTGGCTCTTATGTCCTTGGCGGCGAACTCAGCGCCCACGACGCCCTGGACGTCGTCGCGGCCCACGACCCTGAAGACATTCTTCAGCTTGCGGTCCGTGACGACCGGGTTCGTGTTCGCGGGAGAGATCATCGCCAGGCTGCTGTCCTTGTACACTTCAGAGGACGGAATGGCGACGCCAGAGTTCAAGTGGCCGACCACGAACAGGATATCCGGATCGGTGACCAGGTTCTTCGCGTTGGCCACGCCGACATCCGGCTTGGCCTGATCGTCAAATGGCACGACTTCGAGGTCGAACCCGAGCTTCTTGATCGGGCCGGCGAGCTGATCGACGGCCATCTGGGTGCCGTTCTTGAGCCCCTCCCCCAGGACGGCCTGCCCCCCGGACAGCGGGCCCTGGGTGGCAACCTTGATCTTCTGCATCGCTGC
>JBOGSE010000030.1:0-1857 GCA_050694895.1 bacterium
TCACCGCGGCGTAGATGCCGCGCCAGGGGTCCGGCGTCTCAACCGGTGCATCCGACCCGAACGCGAGCCGCGTGCCGTATTGTGTCAACGACTGCCACGCGTAAGACCAACGGGCGCGCGCTCCCCAGTACCGCTCGGCGATGTCGCGGTCGGCGGTGGCGTGAATCGGCTGCATGGAGGCGGTGACACCCAGGCGCGCGAAGCGCGGGGCGTCCTCAGGATGCAGTAACTGCACATGCTCGATGCGGTGGCGCGCCCCGGCGCGGCGCGAGGCGTCGAGGTGCCGGTCAAAGATGTCGAGCACGTCGCGGTTGGCGCGGTCGCCGATCGCATGGATCGCGCACCACAGACCAGCGTCGTTCGCGCGGCGTACGAGGTCGTCGATCTCGTCTGGCGTGCGGACACGGATGCCGAGGTTGCCGGGCTGGCCGTCGAAGGGCTCGAGCATGCTCGCGGTCTGAGAGCCCAGCGTGCCGTCGGCGAAGATCTTTAGCGCGCCGACCCGAAGCATCGCATCGCCCGCACCCGTGCGCAGGCCTGCCTGCGTGGCCGACTCGAGCAGACGATCTGGCACCGTCGCTGTCACACGGATAGCCAGCTCGCCGCGGTCGCGCAGGCGCTGCAGCGTGTCGAACTGCACAGCGCCCTCATCGCTAGCGCCGGTAAACGCATGAACGCCTGTCAGCCCCAGCCGATGGAACTCGGCGGAGGCCGCGCGCACCGCCTGCTCACGTGTCTCGCCCGTGGGTGACGGGATGACGCGATGGATCAGAACCTTTGCTTCTTCCTTAAGGATACCGTCCGGCTCGCCGGTATGGTCACGGCCAATCGCGCCACCGGGTGGATCAGGCGTCTGGCTTGTCACCCGGGCCAGGCGCAGCGCCGCGGTGTTGACCCAGAGCAGATGCCCGTCCTTGCTGCTCAGCGCAACCGGATGCTCGACTACGGCGGCATCGAGATCGTGCCGCGTCGGAAATCGATCGTCGGCCCAGATGTTCTTATCCCAGCCGCGGCCGAGTGTCCACGCGCCAGGCGGCAGCGCGGCCGCCTCACGCCCGACCAGACGCGCGGCTTCCGCGATCGACCGCGTATCCCGCAGCTCCACCTGCAACAGGGCCAGGCCGTGGGCGACGAAGTGGAGGTGCGCGTCAATCAGCCCAGGGAAAACGTGGAGACCGAGCAGGTCGACCCGCCGGGCCCGGGGGAAGGCGGCCGCGAGGTCATCGGCGCGGCCCACGGCGAGTAGCCGTCCGCCGGAAACAGCAAGCGCGTCGGCGCGGGGCTGCGGGCCGCTATCGGCGTGCACGCGCGCATGATGATACACGACAATCATGGGAGTACCGATGACATCACGGCATCAGCCTGAACGGCTTTCTCCCATGCAGACGATAGTTTGAGAAGCCCCGATGGTCCAGCGTGAAGACCTGGTCGGTCTGGAGTTCTTCTGCCAAGGCTACGAGCGTGGCATCTGCGAAGTCCATCGGCAGGTCCTCATACTTCTCCATGAGAACTGCGACCCGTCGCAGGCTGGCCTGGGAGGACGGGATCAGCAGAAATGCGCCGCGCATGAAGAACTCCAGACAAACCTTCTGTGCCCCCCAACCCGGTCCGGCCAGGTAGAGCGTCTCGGTGAGGACCGCCTCTGTGGTGAGCACCGGTCCCTCCCAGCGCTCAAGGACCGCCACGCACTCGGCGTGTCGTCTCTCGCTGCGATCGACAAGGGCGACAAACGCGCCGGTGTCAAGGAGGAGCTCAGCGGGCACGCCGCAGGCGCCTCACCAGATAGTCCCGATGGCGTTGGCCCAGATCGGGGAGACCGCTCTCCAGACTCCCAAGCAGGTCTCGCACACGGTCGAT
>JBOGSE010000031.1:0-1144 GCA_050694895.1 bacterium
TAGCGGGCGATCAGCGCCATGTTCGCCGCGCCGAGCACGACCGCCGGCATGATGAGGTGCCGGCCGATATCGATGGCCGAGCGCGCCCCGCCGATCGTCCGCATCCCGCCGGGCGGCAGCCAGCCGAGCACGATCGAGAAGATCACGATGAGCATCAACCCGAACCAGAACGTCGGGATCGAAATGCCGAAGAACGACAGGAACGTCACGGTATGATCCACGGCCGTATAGGGGCGCGCCGCCGAGATCACACCGGTCGGGATCGCGACGATCAGCGACAGCGCCAGCGCGGCCGCAGAGAGCAGCAGCGTGTTGGGCAGCATCTGTGCGATGATTTCCAGCACGGGCAGGCCGGCCTGATACGAGATCCCGAGGTTGCCCCGCAGCACCTGGCCGAGCCAGCGGACATACTGCACGTACAGGGGTTGGTCCAACCCCAAGATGGCGCGCATGCGGGCCATCTCGTCCGCGCCCATGTTGCGGTCGAGGAGGATCGATGGACCGCCCGGCGCCTGCGTGATGAGCGCGAACACGACCACGCTGACGACCACGAGCAGCGCGGCGGTCTGGACGATCCGGCGGATCAGATACTTCAACATGATGGAGCGAGGGAGCGGCTCCGCACCGCTCCCCCGGCTATCACGTCGCCTGACGCGGCCGCGCCGGTGCGCCGGCGCAGTGTCCTTACCGTCCGATCGACACGCCGACCATGTGCGTCAGCGCGTCGCGGTAGCCGATCCCGGCCCATCCCTGGACCCGCCGGTTCAGGGCCTGGATCTCGTGAGGGTAGACCAGAAAAATGACCGGCGCGTCCCAGGCCATGAACCGCTGGGCGCGCTCGTAGATCTTCGAGCGGGCCTTCTGGTCGAACGTCGCGCGTCCTTCCTCCAGCAGTTTGTCGAGTTAGGGATTCGAATACCCGAACTCGTTCAGCGTCCCGTTGCTGTGGTAGTAGCCGATGATGTCGGGCTCGGGCGGCGTGATGTACCAGAGCGACCATGACTGCAGGCGGTTGGGCCGGCTGCGGATCTGCGAGAGCAGCGCGTTGAACTCGGTGATCCGAACGTCGGCGTCGACTCCAACCTCACGCCACGCCTGACGGACGACCACCGCGGTCTGCTCGCGTACTGGATTACCGCGGTCG
>JBOGSE010000032.1:0-8646 GCA_050694895.1 bacterium
TTCGTGTCCATGTTTTACTTATAACATGTGGTCTCCGAAGGCCGTAGCAACATCGTAGAAGGCTTGCGTGCACTCAAATCGTTCTCAGAGAGTGCTCACCCATCGCCGTGCGATTCTGTGGCTCTGCACGTGGCGTGGTGACCATCTGAAATGGCTTCTCGGGAGCCTCAAGATGCGGTCCGTAGGCTTGTCAAGCCCCTTAGCAAAATATCTTTCGATCTCGCACAACAAGCCGCACCCCCTCCAACTCGTTCCGGAACGAGTTGGTGATACGTGGCAGCATGATGCACCCGGTCGTCCCCTTACAATCGAGAGCATCAGGACGATATGATTTGTAGGGATGGGGCTCTCATAACGTGCGACCCAAAGGCTGGTACCGGCTAGCTTGACCGGCTTGCGGATCGAATTTCCGCTGAAAGGTCCACGCGGCGAGCCCGTTGACCTGTGGCGCATCTTTGTGTCCCATGGCGTCGCGGACCTCCCGCCGATGCGCGTCGATGAGGCGTCCCGTTCGTTCGAGGTGACCCTCCGCGTGAATGGCGCTGCCCCCCGAACCGCGCGCATAAGCGCGGGCAGACCCGGACACGGTGTGATCCACATCCTTGGGCGGCCGATGGGGCCGCAGCGGTCCAGCACCGTAGTCGCGACCGTGCGGCGCATGCTGCGGCTCGACGAAGACCTCTCGGAGTTCTACGCCGTCATCTCCTCTGATCCCCAACTCGCATGGGCGTCCCGCGGGGCCGGACGAATGATCCGAAGCCCCACGGTCTTCGAGGAAGTCGTCAAGACGATCTGCACCACCAACTGCGCGTGGTCGGCGACACGTCGGATGGTGAGCGCTCTCGTCGAGCACCTTGGCGAGAAGGCACCGGGCGCGCCGCCTTCGGGCTGGGCGGGGCGCGCCTTTCCCACCGCCGAGGCCATGGCGAAGGCGGGCAACCGATTCTACCACCGGGTCGCGCGGGCCGGCTACCGTGGAGCGTACCTGCGATCGCTGGCGCGTTCGGTCGCCGACGGCAAAGTCGATCTTGAGGTGCTGGACCGCGCCGGTCCCGACGAGATCTCCGACGAAGAGGTGGAAGCGCGCCTGCTGGCGCTGCCGGGCGTCGGTCCATACGCGGCTGCGCACGTGATGCTCATGCTCGGCCGCTACTCGCGTCTCATCCTGGATTCGTGGACGCGTCCCAAGTACGCTAGGCTTCTGCGCCGGCGTGCAATCAGCGACGCTGCCATTGCGCGCCGCTTCAAGCCCTATGGCCGCTATGCCGGGCTTGCCTTCTGGCTGTTCCTCACGCGCGACTGGGTGGAAGAGCCGCCGGGTGCGCCGTAGCCACGCCCGCTCCGACGCCGGTCACCTGAATTCGTCCGCCCCGATATCCGGTGTCGCGTCACGGATCTGCCCGTCGATATCGTAGGTGGCGAGACCAGGGACGGCTCGATCCCTCGCGCCGCTTGGAAGGGGTGCACGTCGAAGGCCGCAGAATCTGAACTTGCCATGATGCCCATGGGAGCCACGCTCCACACCGGCGACATGCCCATGGCCGACATCGTCACCTATGCGCAGACCGCCGAGGCGCTCGGCTTCGATGGGTTCTGGCTGACGGAGGAATCTGGCAAAGAGGCCTTCGCGGTTCTGGCCGTCCTGGCGCAGCAGACCCGCCGGATCGCGCTGTGCACTGGGATCATCAACTTTTACTCCCGATCGCCAACGCTGATCGCCATGGGCGCCAGCACGATCGATCGGCTCAGCGGCGGCCGGATGCGGCTGGGACTGGGCTCCGGCGGCATCGGGTTCATGCAGCGCGGGCATGGCGTCGCAGTCGAGGAGCCGCTGGAGCGGGCCAGAGAGTATGTGGCCATCATCCGGAGGCTGGTCTCGGGTGAGCGGCTCACCCATGAAGGGCGGTGGTTTCGTCCCCGCAACTTTCGCCTGCGCGAGGCGCCGTTCCGGAAGGACCTTGAGATTTACCTGGCTGCGCTGAATCCCAGGATGACGCGCTTGGCGGCGGAGATCGCCGACGGCTTCATTGCAAACTGCGTCACCGAGGAGTATCTGGCTGAGCTGCGCGAACAGATCCAGATCGGGGCGGCGCAGGGCGGCCGCGATCCGGCTGCGGTGAAGATCCTGACCCTCACCATGACGTGCGTCGACCCCGATAACGCGGAAGCCCGCCTGGCGATGAAGAAGGGCTTGGCCCTCTACTGCGCCTCGCCCCACTACCATCACATCTTTGGGCTGTCCGGCTTCCGCGCAGAGGCCGAGCGGATCAAGGCGATCTGGGACGCCGGCGATTTCGATGGCGCCGCCAGAGCCATGTCCGATGGCATGGTGGAGGCGTTCACGGTCACCGGCGGGCGCGACCACTGCCGGCGGCGCATGCGATTGTATCTGGAGAATGGTGTCTACCCCGTCATCTACCCTGTGCCGCGGCATGGCCGCGTTCTGGAGGATATGCAGGCGGCCCTGCGCCTGGCCGCCGACTACGCGGCGGACGCGACGTAATGAACGGCTGCGTGCCGTGGCCAAAGGCCTTCGTCGAGCGGTACCGCGCGCGCGGCTACTGGGGGGATCGTCCGCTCGGCGTGGTGCTGGCGGACGCGGTGGCCCACCACCATGATCGCCTCGCGCTTGTCTTCAAGGAACAGCGCGTGTCCCATGGCGAGATGGGGCGGCGTATCGAACGCCTGGCGAGGTCGCTGCTGGACCTGAATATCAAGCCGCTTGACCGCGTGCTTTTACAATTGCCCAACTGGCCCGCGTTTATCTATCTGTATTTTGCGCTCGTGCGCGTGGGCGCGATTCCGGTCATGGCCCTGCTCCCGCACCGGCAGCGGGAAATCCGCCACTTCCTCGAACTCACCGAGGCCGTGGGGTACGCGGTGCCAGGGACGTTCGGGCGCTTCCACTACCCCGCCATGGCCGAGGAGATGCGCCGGGAGGTTCCGACCCTCCGCCACGTCTTCGTGGCCGGCGGCCCTCACTCGGAGGGATGCATCGCTCTCGATGCGATCCCCGAGCTCGTCCACACTCAGGCCGACCTCGAGGCGCGCTCGGCCAGCCTTGATCCGATGGAACCCGTGGTCTTTCAGCTATCCGGAGGGACCACCGGCCTGCCCAAGATCATCCCGCGGACCCACAACGACTACGCCTACAACTCTCTGGGGTTCGCGATGATTCACCGGATGGATGCAGAGAGTGTCTTGCTCGTGGTGCTGCCCATCGCCCACAACTTCGCCCTCGCATCTCCCGGGATTCAGGGCTGCCTGTTCAACGGCGGGCGCGTCGTCCTCTCTGAATCACCGCGCGCGGACGCGGCGTTCCCCCTGATTGAACGAGAGCGCATCACCCATCTCGAACTCGTTCCGGCGCTCCTGATCCAGTGGCTGCACGACCCCACGCTGCAAGACTACGATGTCTCGTCGGTGCGCGTGATCAACACCGGTGGGCAGAAACTCCAACCCGAAGTCAAGCGGTTGGCCCAGCGCCGCTTCACTGGCGCCGTCGTCCAGGAAGTGTTCGGGATGGCCGAAGGCCTGCTCTGCAGCCCGCGGCTGGACGATCCCGAAGAGGTCCTCATCGAGACCGTGGGGCGTCCAATGTCACCCGACGATGAGGTCCGGCTGGTCGACGAGAACGAGCGGGACGTGCCCGAGGGGGAGATCGGCGAGTTGATCTGTCGGGGTCCGTACACGCTCCGCGGCTACTACAAGGCGCCCGAATACAATACCCAGGCCTTCACGGCGGAGGGGTACTACAAGAGCGGGGACCTCATGCGGCGCCACCCGTCCGGCAATTTGATCGTGGAGGGGCGCAAAAAGGACCTCATCAACCGCGGCGGCGAGAAGATCAGCGCCGAGGAGGTCGAGAACCTCATCCTGACGCACGCCGCCGTCAAGAACGTCGCCTGCGTCGCGTTCCCGGATCCGGTGCTCGGCGAGCGGATGTGCGCGTGCGTCGTGTTGAAATCAGATACCGGCCTCCGCCTCGATGAACTGTGCGCGTTTCTGCTCGAGCAGGGCATTGCCAAGTTCAAACTGCCTGAGCGCCTCGAGCACTTCGACGAGCTCCCGCTGGTCCCGGGTTTCAACAAGGTCTCCAAGCGCGCCCTGCGTGATCTGCTGGCGCAACGGCTACAGATCGAGGCTCGATGACCTACGCCTGGGACGTGCATACGCATCCCCCAAGCGACACGTACATTGAGAAGGCCCACGGTCCCTACCTCGAGGCGCTGCGGCGCCACTGGCGTGATCGCATCGAGCCGCGCCCCATCGAGGCCATGGTCGAGGAGTACCGCGCGCTGAACGTCAAGGCGATCATCTCGGCCTGGGACGCGGAAACAACGACCGGCCTGCCCGCGGTAACCAACGACGAGGTCGCGGCCATCGTCGCGCGTTTTCCGGAGATGTTTGTCGGGTGGGCCCATGTCGACCCGTGGAAGGGCGAGGCGGCGGTGCGCGAAGTCCGGCGGGCGGTGCAGGACCTCGGGCTGCGCGGCGTCGGCGAGTTCCATCCCATCATGCAGGCGTTCGTGCCGAGCGATCCACGGTTTGCCGAGTTGTGGCAGGCCTGCCTGGAGCTGCGAGTGCCGGTCTCCTTTCATACCGGGACCACCGGGGTCGGCGCCGGGATGCCTGGGGGCGGGGGGCTGCGCCTCCACTATGCGCACCCCATGCATCTCGACGAGCTGGCCGCGCGGTACCCTGACCTGACGATCGTGGCCTGCCACCCTTCGTTCCCCTGGCTGGACGAGATGCTGGCCATCGCGGTACACAAAGCGAACGTGCTCCTGGACCTGTCCGGCTGGTCGCCGAGGCTGTTCCCTCCTGCCCTCATCGTCCAGATCAACGGCGCCCTCGCGGATCGCGTCATGTTCGGAACCGACTATCCCTGGCTGCGGCCCAAGCGGTGGCTCGAGGCCTTTGCCCAACTGCCGATTCGGGAGGATGTTCGTCCAAAGGTCTTGCGCGAAAACGCCGAGCGCTGGCTCGGTCTGCCGGGCTGACCGAAGCCCCGCGGTGGAGTCCGGGGGCCGCGTAAAATGCAGGGTTCCACAGGCCGCCTTTCGAAGTTTGAATCCGCTCGCTGGGCTTAGAGCAAAGATTGGAGGCCTGGAAGTCGCCTGGAGGGGGGTGCATACGATGAGAAAGAGCGTCCTGATGCTGGTCGCGCTGGTGGTCGCGGGGGCCTTGCTGGGGACCCCGGGGGCGTCGCAGGCCCAGCCAACGGTTATCAAGATCGGCGCCACGCTGGCGGTGACGGGGCCCTTCTCCGCCGAGTGGGGCCCCACGTTCCTGCAGTTCATGCGGGAGTGGGAGAAAGCGGTCAACGAGGATGGGGGCGTGACCGTCGGTGACCTCGGGCGCAGGCTCCCGATTCAGTTGATCGTCTACGACGACGAGAGCGTCCCCGACAAGGCCGTCGAGTTGTACGAGCGGCTCGGCGCCGTCGACAGGGTAGACGTCTTCTTGGGCCCCAGCACCAGTCCCATCACGCTGCGGGCGTCGACCGTCGCCGAGCGCATGCACATTCCCATGGTCGCGGCCGAAGCTAACGACTCCTCACTCTTCGCCCGGAACTTCAAGTGGTTCGTTGGCGTCCTGGAGCGAGGGTATGACTGGAGTGAGCTCTACTTTGATTTGGTTGGGGCGTCCAACCGCGCGGGGCGCACGAACTACAAGACCGTGGCCGTGCTGATCTCGACGATTGCCCATACCCGCGATGTCGGCGCCGGCGTGGCCGAGTACGCTAGGAAGGCAGGGCTGACGGTCGTGGCCAGCGATGTCTTTCCGTTTCCCACGACCGATTACTCGGCGGTCATCGCGAAGCTCAGGGGCGCAAACCCTGACATCGTTTTCATGGCCTTGTGGGGCGGCGCGGAGCAGACCGCGTTCATCAGGCAGTCGCGCGAACTGGGCCTCAGGCCCCAAGAGATCCACTCGCGATTCGTGGGCAAACCCTTGATGACCGCGCTCAGCGCGCCCGGTGTCGAGGGTGTGACAGGCGAGACCTACAATGCCCTCAAGCTGCACGACCGCCGGATGCGCACGATCTTCGAGCGGATGCGGATCGATCCCTATGATCTGCCGTGGGCGCCGATCAAGTACGTCGCGATGGACACGGTCATCAAGGCGATTGAGAACGCCGGGACGCTCCGCAAGCCGATCGTGATGGAGACGCTGCGAGACACAGGCTTTCGGATCTCCACCACCACGATCTCTGGCGGCCTGCGGTTTAACTGGAACGTGCGAGACGGGGAGAGGGTCCTCAACGGGTTTGGGACCCAGAAGCCATTCGTGGCCCAGTTCCAGGAGGGCCATTTGCGGGTGATCTGGCCGGAGCGGATCGCCGACGCGCCGTATCGGGCGCCGCGCCGGTAGCGCGCCTTCCCCTTTCAGGGGAAGATCCGCCGCGGCCTTCTAATGCCGCTGCTCGAAGTGCTGGGGGCCAGCAAGAGCTTCGGCGGAGTGCAGGCCCTACGCGGGGTCACCCTCAGCGTTGAAGGGGGCGACATCTTCGGGCTCATCGGCCCCAACGGTGCAGGCAAGACCACGCTCTTCAATGTGATCTCTGGGATCTACAGACCCGACGAGGGACGGGTCCGGTTTGCGGGCAACGACCTCGTCGGGCTCCATCCCCATCAAGTCTGCCGCGGCGGGATCGCCCGCACCTTTCAAATCGTTCAGCCATTTGCGGAGATGTCTGTCCTTGACAACGTGGCGGCGGGCGCGCTGTTCGGGCGGCAGGGCGGCGCCCACCGGTCGCTCGATGACGCGCGCGCATTGGCGCACAGGCTGCTTCCGCTTGGGAAACTCGACGGGAAGGGCCCCCGACCCGCCGGCGCCCTGACTCTCTCGGAGCGCAAGCGGCTCGAGATGGTCCGCGGCCTGGCGACCGGCCCGCGGTTGCTTTTGCTGGACGAGGTCATGGCCGGTCTCACGCCGGCCGAAGCGGCCGAGATGATCGGCATCATCAGGACCGTCCGGGGGGAGTTCGACCTCACTATCCTGCTCATCGAACACAACGTGCGGCTGGTCATCGAACTGGCGAACCGGGTGGCGGTCCTGAACTACGGGACGATCATCGCCGAGGGACGGCCGCAGGAGGTCGTCGCCAACTCCGAGGTCATCAAAGCGTATCTGGGCGAACGGTGGGCCGGCGGAGCCGGGCGCAATGCTTGAAGTCAGGCAGCTCAGCGTCTCCTACGGCGACCTGAGGGCGCTGTGGGACGTCTCGTTTCGGGTCAACGAGAACGAACTGGTGGCGATCGTCGGCGCCAATGGGGCCGGCAAGACAACCACGCTGCGGATGATCCTCGGTCTGATTCCCGGCGCGACCGGAGAAGTCGTGTTCAACGGCCGGCGTATTGATCGTGAACCGAGCCACCGGCGCGTGCGGTGCGGGATCGCCCTGGTGCCTGAGGGGCGGCGGGTGTTTCCCTTCATGAGCGTTGTGGAGAATCTGCAGGTGGCCGCTTTTGCCGCGACCGATGGGAAGGACCTGCGGCCAAGGCTGGAGCAGGTGTTCGCGCTCTTTCCCATCCTCGCGGAACGACGATCGCAACTCGCGGGCACCCTGAGCGGCGGCGAGCAGCAGATGCTGGCGCTCGGCCGGTCGCTGATGGCCCGGCCGCGTCTTCTGATGCTGGATGAGCCATCGCTGGGACTGGCGCCGATGGCGGTGGACAGACTTTACGATGCCATCGGCGAGCTGCGGGCCGGGGGCCTGACGATTCTCCTCGTGGAGCAACATGTCTACGGCGCGCTCGAGCTGGCCGATCGCGCGTACGTGTTGGAGACGGGCCGGATCACGCGCGAAGGCAGCGGTCAGGAGCTCTTGCACGACGACTACGTGCGCAAGACCTATCTCGTCGTGTGAGAGTCGCAGAACCCCGATGCCCGGCGCGCTGAGTGCTCAAACCTTCTTCGAGCTGGTCCTGGGCGGCATCAGCCTGGGCGGCGTCTACGCGCTGATGGCGTTCGCTCTCTCGCTCGCGCTAGCCACGACCAACATCCTCAACGTGGCCCACGGGAGCTTTCTGGTCCTCGGCGCGGCACTAGGCACGTTCTTCTTCCGGCATGTCGGGCTGCCGACCGGTGTGAGCCTCGGCATCCTGATCGTGATCTTTGCCCTGGTCGGGTGGGTTTTCGAATCGGTCTGCGTGAGACCGCTACTGGGGCGCTCTCCCGAGCGGGTCCTGATCGGCTCGATCCTGATCACCTTCGGCTTTGCGCTGGCATTTGAGGCCATGTTGGGATTCTACTGGGCGAGGTTCGTGGATCCGCAGCCCACGTTTGCGCTGCCGGTCACGCTGCCGCAGCTGGCGCTGGGCGGGATCTCGCTGTCGGGCACGCGGCTGGTCATCATGGCGTTCGTGTGCGTCGCGGTCCTCCTCTTCCAGTTTTTCCTGACGCGGACGCCCGTCGGGTTGATGGCGCGGGCGATCGCCCAGGACTACGAAGGCGCGCTCATCCTGGGCGTCAATCCACGGCTGGTCTCCAGGACGATTTTCACGCTGGGCCTGCTTGCGACGTCCCTGTCGGGCATCTTCTTCGCGCTCGCGACGCCGCTTGGGCCCAGCGACGGACTGCGGCTGACATTGGTCGCCATGACCGTGCTGGTGATCGGCGGGGTGGGAAGTCTCCCCG
>JBOGSE010000033.1:0-19423 GCA_050694895.1 bacterium
ACCTCTCTGCCCCTGCCTGGGCGAAAGGTCACGTATGTGTGCCACAACTGCGGCCAGACGTGGGAGGAACACGCCGTGCCCAACGGCCATGCCGCGACGTATGCCGTCGTCAAGGCGGGTGTCGATCCTGCGCCGAGCTTTGAGCGTGCCGGATCGAAAGTGCTCCCGTATCTGGCCGGCAAGTACCTGCACAGCAAGTGGTTTTCCCGAGAAGAGATGCTCGGAGTAGGTTCAGCCCTCGGCCTGGCGACGGGCCTTGCCACCATGTCGAGCGCGGGCCCCGAACTTGCGGCCCGGCAGGGCTGGGTGGCGAGCTTCCTTCTCGGCGGATTCCTCTGTGCCGCGGCGTCCTACGCGATGATCTCGGCGGCGAAGCGAAACAGAGGCACAGACAAACCCAGATAACTCACAGAGGTCATCCACCGCCCGCCGCGTGGCCTGAACGGAGATACGCGAGCACCGCGCGCTTGCAGGTCTCGCGCGTACGCTCGTGGATGGCGTCCCGATCGGCTTCCTGCAGCCACTGCAGGAAGAGCCCGTCGATGATCCCACGGACGACCGCCGCGGCCTCGTTGGCGTTGGCGATCTTGAACGTCCCCTGCTCGATGCCGTGCTCGATGATGTGGGCGTAGACTGCGTTGACCGTGGTGCGGAAGGTCGCGCTGAGCTCGTCGAAGCGGTCCAATCGCGCGGCAGTGCTCAACAGGTCGAGGAAGACCAGGTAGAAGTCCCGGTTGGCCCTGGGGTCGATGAAGATCGCATCGAGCATCGCGGTGACTTTCTCTTCGGCCGACCGCGCTTCAAACACCGCGGTGCGGATGCGCTCGGCGACCCGCCCGAGCACCCAGCGCATCGCGGCCAGGATCAGGTTCTCCTTGGATCCGAAGTAGTAGAGCAGGATGCCCTTGCTGACGCCGGCCTGGTCGGCCACGTGCTGGAGCGACAGTTCCTTGAGGCCCTTCTCGGCAAGGACCCGGTACGTGCTGCGCAGCAGATGCATCTGCTTCTTCGAGAGCGCCTGCTCGTCGAAGGGGGCGGCATCCCCGAAAGGCCCAGGTGCCATCGAGGTGCCAGAGGGACGTGTCGCCACCGCGGCGGTGCCGGCAACGGCGCCCCCATGGGCACGGGCCCGATCGGACATCCTGATCCGCTCTGACGCGCGCGCCCGAGGCGGACCGGACCGCTCCGGCCGCGCCGGCTCGAATTCGTCGGCGATCACCTGCGGTAGAAAGGCCTCCAGCTCGCGTTCCCGCAGGCGCCACAGCCGGCCGACCTTTACGCCGTGCAGCCTGCCCTCACGGAGCCAGTTGCGGACGGTCTTGGAGCTGATGGCCAGGCGCTCGGCCGCCTGGTCCGGCGTCAGCAGCCGCTCAGGCATGGGGCATCCTTCCAGCTCGGGGACGATGAGGCGCGGGTAGGGTATGGTAGGATTCAGTACAGACCACGGGGAAGTATTTGTTTGAATGTTCAATTTATCCTCCTGTTCGCGCCCGGTCAAGCCCTGAGTAGCCCGCATGATCCTTGACCAGGAATCGGCAGAGGAGGAGCCCTAATGGGAGGGATGGTCATGGCAGTCGTCATGCGCAAGGGAGCGATCGGTATCCTTGCCCTGGTGCTGCTGGCGGCCCTGCCGGGAGCACAGGGGCAGGCGCAGAACGCGATGACGGTCGCGCAGGTCGCGAACTACAGAGGCGACAACCGTCAGGCCGTCCTCGAAGAAGGCGCCCGCAAAGAAGGGGCCCTCCTGGTCTACACGTCGATGGACCTCGAGGAGTCGCAGCCGCTGATCGAGGGGTTCATGAAGAAGTATCCCTTCATCAAGGGCGAGGTCTACCGGGCGTCCGGAGAGGACGTCGCCCAAAAGCTCATCACCGAGTACCGCGGCCGCAAGTACATCGCGGACATCTTCGAGGGCACGGGGATCGACGTCGCGAAGATGCTGAATGAGGGGTTCGGCCAGTCCTACTTCACCCCTCGCGCAGCCTCATACCCGCGACAGGGCCAGGACCCCAAGGGCTTCTGGGTCTCCACTCGCAACAACATGCTGGTGCTGGGATGGAACACCACTCTGGTGCGAGCCGCTGAGACGCCGGCCCGCTACGAGGATCTGCTCGATCCGAAGTGGCGGGGCAAGATCGGGATCGAGGCCGACGACCAGATCTGGCTGGCCACCCTGATGGAGCACTGGGGGGAGTCGCGGGGGATGGAGTTCTTCCGGCGGCTCAGCGACCAGCAGTTGCTGATCCGGAAAGGCCACACGCTGCTGGCGAACCTGGTCGTGGCGGGCGAGGCGCCCATTTCGCCCACGCTCTACAACCACCGGCCGGAGCGCCTGAAACGGCGAGGAGCGCCGATCGACTGGCGGCCGCTGGAGCCGGTGGTGGCGGTGATCCACGTGATCTCGCTGCCCAAGAGCGCGCCCCATCCGCATGCGGCCATGCTTTTCACCGACTACATGCTGTCGCCCGAAGGGCAGCAGGTGATTGCGAAGATGGGCCGCATCCCGGCCCACTCGTTCGTGAACGCCGATCCCCCTGAGCTCAATCGCGGCTTCATGTACAAGGGGCTCGACCCGGTAGTGTTTCTCAAGAACTATGCTCGGTACGATCGCCTCTGGCAGGAGATGATCATCCGGCGACGCTAATGCGCGCAGCCACCGCGTCACCGGCCGCCTGGCCTCCTGCGCTGCGGTCGGGCGTGACCGGGCAGACACTCCTCCTGGCTGTGGCCGGGGGGATCGTTGCCTACCTCACACTCTTTCCGCTATTCTTCCTGGTCTACGGGAGCTTCTTCACGCCCACGGTAGGCGGGGTGGCCGGGGTTTTCACGCTCGACAACTTCATCAAGGCCTACACCAACCCCTCGACCCTGCCCATCCTGGTGAACTCCATCGTGTTCTCGGCCGGCACGATGGTCGTGGCGTTCATCATCGGCACCGGGCTGGCCTGGATGACCGAGCGGACCAACACTCCGCTGCGCGGCCTCTTCTTTGCGATGAGCCTGATCCCGCTCATCATCCCCGGGATCCTGTTCACGGTGAGCTGGATCTTTCTGCTCAGCCCCCGCATCGGCCTGATCAACCTCTGGCTCAAGGATCTCCTCGGGCTGGCGGGGCCGCCGTTCAACGTCTACTCGCTGGCGGGGATGATGTGGGTCGAAGGGCTCCACTGGTCGCCAATTGTGTACCTGATGATGTCGGCGGCGTTTCGCTCGATGGATCCCGCGCTGGAGGAGTCGGCGCTGATGTCCGGCGCCGGTCTGCCCGCGACCTTCTACCACATCACGCTCAAGCTCAACGTCCCGATGATCCTGTCGGTGTTTCTCCTGCTGTTTCTGAGGGGCCTGGAGACGTTCGAGGTTCCGGCGATCATCGGGTTACCCGCGGGCATCCATGTCTTTACGTCCAGGATCTACCTGGCGATCCGCGGGTACCCGTCCGACTTTGGGCTCGCCGGCGCGTACTCGACCGTGCTGCTGGTGTTGACGCTTCTCGGCATCTTTCTCTATGGGCGGGTGACCCGCGAGGCCACGCGGTTTGCCACCGTCACGGGCAAGGGGTACCGGCCGAGGGTGATCGACCTGGGACCCTGGCGCTATCTGGCCACGGCCGTGATCGTGATCTATCTGACCGTGATGGTGTTCCTGCCGTTCTTCGTGCTGTTGTGGAACTCGCTGCTCCCGTTCTACCTCAGGCCGTCGCTGGAGGCCCTTTCCAAACTGACCCTGGACAACTACCCGTTCGTCTTCAAACTCCCCAAGACGACCAGGGCGATCACCAACAGCGTCGTTCTCTCGATCGCCAGCGCGACGATCATCATGTTGCTGACGTCGGTTATTGCCTGGACCGTGGTCCGCACGCGCCTGCGCGGCCGATGGGTGCTCGACAATCTGGCGTCGCTGCCGCTGATCTTTCCCAGCGTCGTCATGGGCGTCGCGCTCATCTGGGTCTACCTGACGCTGCCGATCCCCATCTACGGCACGATCTGGATTCTGCTGGTCGCGTACGTGACGCGGTTCCTTCCCTATGGGATGCGGGCGTGCTCGGGCGGTCTGCTGCAGATCCATCGAGAATTGGAGGAGGCCGCCGAAGTCAGCGGCGCGCCGTGGTGGCGGTCGTTTGTGGGCATTGTGCTCCCGCTCCTCCGACCGGCGCTGCTGGCGGGATGGATCTACATCGTCATCGTCTCGATCCGCGAACTCGGCAGCAGTATCTTTCTGTGGGGGCCGGGTGCAGAGGTGCTTTCGGTGATCATCTTTGATTTCTGGCAGACAGGGCACTTTCAGGAACTCAGCGCGGTTGGGATCATGTTGGTGCTGGCGCTCTTCGTCCTGGCGGTGGTGTCCCGCCGGTTGAGCCAGCGGTATGGAGTGCAGCATTAGCGCCGCGCACGAGCGGCGCGGGTGCGGCGTGGGGAACTCCGGATGGTGAAGGTCACCGGACTCGTCAAGGTTTTTCAGGCCGAGCGCAGCACGGTTGTCGCCTGCGACGGCATCAGCTTCGAGGTGCCGGCGGGCCGATTCTTCACCCTGCTTGGGCCCTCGGGGTGCGGCAAGACCACGACACTGCGCTGCATCGCCGGTCTGGAACGTCCCGACAGCGGAGAGATCGCGCTCGACGAACGGCCTGTCTACTCGTCCCGCGATCGACTCTTCGTCGCACCCAATCAACGCAGCATCGGCATGGTCTTTCAGTCCTACGCCATCTGGCCGCACATGACCGTCTTCGACAACGTGGCATTTCCGCTCCGGGTCGGACGGATGCGCGTGTCACAGCCCGCGATGGTCGAGCGGGTGCGCGCCGCGCTGGCCGTGGTGCGACTGGATGGTCTGGAACAGAGGCCGGCCACGAAGCTTAGCGGCGGGCAGCAGCAGCGCCTGGCGCTGGCCCGAGCCCTCGTGCGCGAGCCGCAGGTGCTGCTGCTCGATGAGCCGCTCTCCAACCTGGACGCCAAGCTGCGGGAGCAGATGCGGCTGGAGCTCCGTCAGTTGCAGCGGCAGCTCGGCATCACCACGATCTACGTCACCCACGATCAGGTCGAAGCGCTCTCAATGTCGAATGTCGTCGCCGTGATGCATGAAGGGCGCATCGCCCAGATCGGGCCGCCGCGCGACATCTACGAGCGACCCCAGACCCGCTTCGTCGCGGACTTCATCGGCATGACCAACCTGATCCCAGGTCGCGTGTCCGGTCGTGCGGACGGCAGCGGTGATGTGAAGGCCGATACGGGCCGCGAGGCAGGGTCGCCCGGTGCCGAGGGAGCATTGTACCGTGTAGACACCACCCAGGGCACCATTCTCTGCACGATTCCCGGCGGGGCCGCGCCGAACAGTGAGGTCCTGGTGTCGATCCGGCCGGAAGACGTGGCCATTCGCGATGGAGGCGCCCGGCCCGGTGCGTGGGAGGCGACGGTCGAGCAAGTCGTGTTCCTCGGCGAGTCGGTTGATTGCCGGCTGGCGGTCGGCGGGCTCATGCTGCGGGCTCACGCGCATCCCTCGCTCCGCGTCAGGCGGGGCGACAAGGTGTCGCTCGAGTTCAATCCGGAGCGCTGCGTGGCCATCCGGCCTGAGGAGGATACGCCCGTCGTGCGGGACTGAAGCACGGTGCGACCCGGCGCCATGGAGTGCAACGGTGTGGAGTACCGCGCGAAGTTAAGGAGGGAGGACGCAGATGCCTGAACTCGTCAAGAAAACACTGGATCCCAGGCGCCCGTATGATCAGTGGCTGGAGCGCGAAGGCCTACCGGTGTATGGAGGATACTTCATCGAGGACCTCGCGTCGGTACCGGTGGGACCGTGGCAGCGCAGGGGCGGGCTCGGCGCCTACGTTGTTCTCGAGGGGACCGGCGGCACTAACGATTGTTACGTCTGTGAGATCCCCCCAGGCGGAAGCCTGCAGCCGCAGCGGCAGCTTTACGAGGAAGTCATTTTTGTACTTGGAGGCCGCGGGGCGACGACGGTGTGGCAGGACGGTGGACCGCGGCGCACCTTCGAGTGGCACGAGGGGTCGCTCTTCGCCGTGCCTCTGAACACCTGGCACCAGCATCACAACGGGCTCGGCGACCAGCCGGTGCGCTACGCCGGCGTCACGACGCTGCCCCTGGTGCTCGACCTGTTCCACAACCTGGACTTCATCTTCAACAACCCGTATGTCTTCAAGGACCGCTACGCCTCCGAGGACGCGTATTTCAGCGCCGAGCCCAAATCGGTGGTCGGCCGCTTCATGGAGACCAACTTTGTTCCCGACCTGCGCAGCCTGCGGCTGCACGAGTGGAAAGAGCGCGGCGCGGGCGGCACCAACATGATGTTCGAGATCGCCAACAACACGATGATCGCGCACGTCTCCGAGTTTCCCATCGGAACCTACAAGAAGGCCCACCGTCACGGCCCCGGGGCGCACGTCATCGTCCTCACCGGCAAAGGCTACACGCTGATGTGGCCTGAGCGCGGCGAGCAGGTCCGCATCGACTGGAAACCGGGCAGCCTGCTCGTGCCGCCGCTGCAGTGGTTCCATCAGCATTTCAACGCCGGCGCGGAGCCGGCCCGGTATTTCGCGGTGCGGTGGGGCAGCAAGAAGTACCCGATGCCGGGGCTTTCGTGGAACCAGGACAACGTGGATAAGAGCGTTAAGAAGGGCGGCGACCAGATCGAGTACGAGGACGAGACCCCACAGATCCGGGCGGTCTTTGAGGCCGAGCTGGCCAAGGTCAACGTGCAATCGAAGATGCCGGCCGCGGCCAAGAGCAGGTAGCCCCGGCGTTCGGGCAGGCGTGGCTTCCCCGCATCACGCCCACGTGCACGATCATGAGCATCAGATTGGGGGCATTATCAGGCCCGAGGTGCTCGAGCTCACGAGCGTCGGCCTCGATATCGGCTCGACAACCTCACACCTCACGCTGTCCAGGCTGACGCTCCACCGGCAGGGACTCAGGCACTCCAGCCGCTACGACGTGGTGGAGCGCGTAGCCATCTACCGCTCGCCGGTACGCCTCACGCCGTATCGCGATGCGCGCCATATCGACGGGCGGCGCCTGCGCGCGTTCTTCGCGCGGGCCTATCGGGATGCCGGTATCGCATCCGGGGCGGTTGATACGGGCGTCACGATCGCCACGGGCGAGGCGGCGAAGAAGGAAAACGCCCCGGCCGTGGCCCAGGCGGCGGCCGCGGGCGCCGGGCGTTTCGTCAGCGTGGCCGCCGGCCCGTCGATGGAGGCGATGCTCGCCGCGTTTGGCGCCGGTACGGTAGAACGCTCTCGGCGGGATCAGAATACGATCCTGAACGTCGACGTCGGCGGAGGCAGCTGTAAAGCCGCGGTGGTCTCCCGCGGCCAGATCATCGAGACCGCCGCGATCAGCATCGGCGCCAGGCTCGTCGCCCTCGACCGCGAGGGTCGCGTGAAGAGGATTGAGGATCCGGGCCGGCAGGTCGCCGACTCACTCGGCATTCCGATGCGTTCGGGCCGCAGACTGACGCTCTCGGCCCGGCGGACGCTGGCCCGGCGCCTCGCGGATCTCACGATCAGTTTCATTCAGGGTCATCGCTTGGCCGCGCCGGGAACGCGGCTGCTCCTCACGGAGCCACTCGGCGGTGGGCACCGCGTCGATGCGCTCTGTCTGTCGGGTGGGGTTGCGGAATACTTCTACGGCTACGAGACACGAGATCACGGCGACCTCGGGATGCTCCTCGCCAGAGAGTTGCGAGATCGCCTGCCCGGACTCCGGATTCCGATCGTCGAGCCCGACGAGCGGATTCGCGCGACGGTGATCGGGCTGTCGCAATATACCGTGCAGCTCAGCGGCGGCACGATCTACACATCGGAGGCCGGCGTCTTGCCGCTGCGAGACCTGCCGGTCGTCCCAGTCCGTCTGGACGGCCCGCCACTGAGCAGCGAGACCGTGTGCGCCGCGGTGGTGTCGGCGATGAAAGCCAGCGAGCTCCAGGACGGTCTGTGCGCGCTGGCCTTTTCCTGCGACCTCGATCCGACGCACGGACAGATTCGCCGCCTGGCCGAGGGCATCAGCGCTGCATTGGCCCGCGCTGGGTGGGGCCAAAGACCCGCGGTGTTGATCTTTGATCGGGATATCGCCGGACTCGTGGGCGCGCTGCTGACGCGAGAGGTGCGGTATCCCGGGCCGGTCGTGTCCATCGACGAGGTTGAGGTGCGCCGGTTCGAGTACGTCGACATCGGTGCAGCGATGCCAGACGGCGGAGCCGTCCCGGTCGTGGTGAAGTCACTGATATTCGGTGGAGAACGGCGCCCGTGATTCGCGGAGGAACATCCGTGCCCTGGCCTGCCAGCGTCGGCATCATCGGTCTCGGCCGCATGGGGCTGCCGATGGCCCGCCACCTCTCCGCGGCTGGGTTTCCGGTGTGGGGCTGCGACACCGACCCTAAGCGGCGCGAGATGCTGGTTGGTGCAGGCGGAAAGTCCACAGACTCGCCCCGTGCCCTGGGGGAGATCTGTGACGCCGTTCTGATCATGGTCGCGGATGATGCGCAGGTGAAGGCGGTGACACTGGGTCCGGGCGGGTATCTGGAGACCGCGCGCCCTGGGTCGGCGCTCATCATCGCCAGCAGCGTCAAGCCGCAGACGTGCGCCCAGATTGCCGATGCGGCCCGCCCGAAGGGCGTTGGGGTGCTCGACGCGCCGGTGACCCGGGGCCAGCGTGCGGCCGAGGCCGGCACGCTCACCGTTCTGGTGGGAGGGCCGCGTGAGGTGTTCGAGCGCTGCCGGCCGGTCCTCGCCGCGTTTGGCAGACAGATCTTTCACCTCGATGAGCAGGTGGGTGCGGGACAGGTGGCCAAGATGGCCAACAACCTGCTGCTGTGGACGGGCGTGGCAGGAGTCCACGCCGCCTTTTCCCTGGCACGCCGACTCGGCGTTCGGCCCACGCGTCTGCGCGAGGCGCTGGCGGCGAGCAGCGCGGACAGCTACGTACTGCGCGAGATGGATCTCCTCACTCTCGCCTGGCCCGACAAGGATCTGGCGCAACTTGCGGCGATGGCCGAGGATGCCGGCATCGCGCTGCCGCTGGTGGGGTATGTACGCGAGCTCATCAGTGGGGTGACCCGGGAGGAGCTCAGGCGGTTGTGCAGCGACGAGATACCGTGAAGCTCGAATACGGGTCTGACCTGATCGTCGATCTCCTCAAAGCCTATGAGATCGAATACGCCGCGCTCAATCCAGGCGCAACGTTTCGAGGCCTGCACGACTCCATCGTGAACTACGGCGGGAACCGCACGCCGCGGATCATCCTGTGCTGCCATGAAGAGATCGCGGTTGCGGTCGCCCACGGATACGGGAAGGCCAAGGGGCGGCCGATGGCGGCGATCGTGCACGACATCGTCGGGCTGCTCCACGCCCAGATGGCCGTCTACATCGCCTGGCTGGACCGCGCGCCCCTGCTGCTGCTGGGCGCCACGGGCCCGATGGCGGTCGAGCAGCGGCGTCCCTGGATCGACTGGATCCACACCGCCCTGGTGCAGGGGCAGGCCGTGCGCGAGTACGTGTAGTGGGACGATCAGCCCGCGAGCCTGCAGAGCATCGTCGAATCGTTCATCCGCGCGCACCGGATTGCGACCACCGATCCGCAGGGGCCGATCTATCTGTGCTTCGACGCAGCGCTGCAGGAGCAGCGGGTCGATGAACCGGTATCGATCCCCGATCTGGCGCGGTTCGCGGCCCCCGCATCGGTGCAGGGCGATCCCGCGGCGCTCGAGGCCGCGGCCCGCTGGCTGGCGGAGGCGGAGCGCCCGGTTGTGCTCGCCGACTACGTGGGGCGGCGTCCCGCGGGCGTCCGCGCGCTGGTTGATCTCGCCGAAGCGCTCGCGCTACCGGTGATCGATGTCGGAAGCCGGTTCAACTTCCCCAACACGCATCCGCTCGACCTCACAGGCGCGCAGGACGACCTGCTGTCAGAGGCCGATGTCATCCTGGCCCTCGACGTGTTTGATTTACAAAAGGCCGCAGGGACGGTCGACCGCACCACGCGGCTGGCGCGCTCGCTCATCGGCCCGCAGGCAAAGGTCATCCACATCTCCATGAGCGATCTCATGGTGCGCAGCTGGGTGCACGAGCAGGGCCGGCTGCAGCCCGTGGACCTGGCCATCGCGGCCGATACTGCCGTGGCGCTCCCGGCGCTGGCCGCGCGCTGCCGGCGGCTGGCCGAGGGAGATGGCGCTGCGGCCGGGCGGCGGCGAACGCGATATGGGCGCCTCGAAGCCCGGCACCGGCGGCTGCGCGATGCGTGGCGTGAAGAGGCGGAGCGAGCGCGCAACGCGCGCCCGATCTCCATGGCACACCTGGCGAGCACGCTTTGGTCGGTGGTGCGGGACGAGCCGTGGACGCTCGTCAACCGGACGCTGCGCGGCTGGACACGGCGGCTGTGGGACTGGACCGATCCTTCGCAGTACGTGGGGGCGTTGATGGGCGGCGGCGTGGGCTACGGCATCGGGCATTCGCTTGGGGCGGCCCTTGCCCATGACGGCACGGGCACCCTATGCATTGCCATCCAGCCGGACGGCGACCTGCTCTACACGCCCAGCGCGCTGTGGACGCTGGCGCACCACCGCGTGCCGCTGCTCATCGTCATGTTCAACAACCGCTCGTACTACAACGACGAGGACCATCAGATATTGATGGCGAAGAGCCGCGGCCGGCCGGTGGAGAATGCGGGGATCGGTCTGCAGATCGTTGACCCGCCGGTGGACTTCGCCAGGCTGGCGCGCTCGTTCGGCATTCACGGCGAGGGCCCGATCGAAGATCCCGCCGCCCTGCGGCCGGCTCTGGAGCGCGCGGTCAAAGTGGTGAAGCAGGAGAGGCGGCCCGCGCTGGTGGACGTCATCACCGAATCCCGCTGACCTTTGCCCCCTTGACACAAGGGCGACGTGAGATAAACTAAGTTTAACTATGGCGACGAGGACGACAAGAGTGATCGGCTTTTCTGTCCCGCCGGAGATTGCGCGGGAGGTAGAGGATTTAGCGCGTAAAGAACGCAAGACGAAGAGCGAACTTTTCCGGAGGATGGTACAGTTCTACCGACGGTACGCTCCGATGAGTGATGCCTTAGAGCTTGCTGCAATTGAAGAGCTGATCCGGGAGGCGCAGCAGGAACCCGAGCGTTCTGATAAAGAAGAAATTCTGGCATTTCGCCGCCTGCGACGCTACGGGAGGCAGACCGCTAGGCGGCTCGGCATCAAGACGGAAGAGGACGTGAATCGTCTGGTCGAAGAGTTCCGCGCGGGGAGATAACACGCAGGCGGCGTTCCGCGCCGTTCTCGATAGCAATATCTACGTCTCCGCCTATCTCTCGGGTGGTTTTCCTGACACCGTCTATCAACTGGGCCTGCGTCGCCGGTATCGCTTAGTCATATCCCCCCAGATTGTCTTAGAAATCAGAAACGTACTGCGCGAAAAGTTCGGCTGGACTGAAAGCATAATCACTGAGCGGATCAGGCAGATGGTGAAGAAGGCGGATATCGTTCGGCCAAAACGCCGTATCACGATGATGCCGCATGAAGGAGATAATCGGCTCCTCGAATGTGCGGTTGAGGGGAAGGCAAATTTCATTGTGACAGGTGACCGGGAGCTGCTTCGCCTGAAACAGTTTGAAGGTGTTCCTATCGTTCGAGCGATTGACTTTCTACGAATTCTGGGCGAGTCCTAGAGAAGAGCGAATGCGCTTGGAGTCGCGTCCTTGGGCTCTGTCCCGGGCCTGCGAGTGGCGGAGGACGCCCCCGTCGTCGCCTGGGTGGCTGTGTGGCAGGAAGCGCCGTAAGCGCTAGTAGCCCCCGCCCTCCTTATCCCGTAGTGCCGTCCCGTTAGCGTGCGGCGTGTCCAGAGCGCAACGCAGGAGCCGCTGTTGCTCCACCAGAACCTCCGTAACACACTGGAGGGGATCACATGGACCGAGAGCAACACGCGCAGGTCGTCGCACACACTCCTGCCCATCGCGCCACGCTGGCGCTTGCGTGCAACATCCTGGCCATGGAAGGCCATACGGACATCAGCCTGGGCCACGCGTCGCTGCGCGAGCCCGGGGCCACCGAGTACTGGATGAAGGCCGCGGGGTTCGGTCTGGAAGAGGTGACCGCCGACGATATGGTCCTGCTGGACTTTGATGGCAACAAACGCTGGGGCGACCGCAGGCCTCACAACGAGATTCCCATCCACGCCGAGATCTACCGGGCCCGGCCCGATGTCTGCGCGGTCGTGCACACCCACCCGCCGTACGCCACGGCCCTGTCGGCCACGGCCGAGCCGCTGCGGCCGGTCAGCCATGAGGGCGTGCTATTTCCGACACTGCCGCGATTCGTGCAGACCACGGACCTGATCATCACCCGCGACCAGGGGCGGGGGGTCGCAGAGGCGCTCGGGCCGCACAACGCGGTCCTCCTGAAGAACCACGGCGCCGTCACGGCCGCGGCGAGCATCGAGGAGGCCACGCTCTTCGCGATCTTTCTGGAGCGGGCCGCGATCATGCAGTCGCTGGCCGCCTCGTTCGGGCGGTTCGAGTGGACCGACCCGGAGGAAGCCGCCGCGAAACGCCGGCGCATCTACAGTCCGGGGCACGTGCAGAACTTCTGGGCCTACTACCGCCGCAAACTCGAGCGACGCCGCCAGACATCGGCGTGAACGCGGTCGCCAACGGAGTATGGCGGTGGGTCCCCAGACCCGACCGGGCCAACGCCGGTATGTGGGCGATCGCCGCCGGGCACGCCACGACCCACGTGTATTCGGCGGCGTTCTATCTGATGCTGCCCTTCATCGCCAGAGAGTTGGGACTGACCTACAGCCAGCTTGGCCTCTTCCTCTCCCTACGGCAGTTCATGAGCATGCTGGTCAACCTGCCCGCGGGGATGATCGTGGATACGATCGGCAAACGCAATCTCCTCATGGCCCTGGCGCTGGCCTGGACGGGCATCCCCTACCTCATCATCGCCGCGACCTCGCACTACGGCCTCATCCTGCTGGCCATGGCCCTGGTCGGCATCGGGATGTTCCTGTGGCACCCCGCAGCGATCACCTCGATCTCGGAGATGTATCCGGCGCGGCGGGGCTACGGTCTGGCGCTGCACGAGCTCGGCGCCAACCTGGGGGATACGCTCGCGCCGCTGGCGGCCGGGTTCCTGCTGGGGTATCTCACGTGGCGCCAGGTGCTTACCCTCAACGTGGCCGTCGGCCTCATCCTCATGCTCATCATCGTGCGGGCGGTCTCGCACGCCAACCGCGCGCGCCAGGAGCGGTCCTCCACGGGTGTTTCATTCCGCGAGTACCTTGAGGGGCTGAGGGTCCTCCTCCGGAACACCAGCCTGATGATCCTGGCGCTGGTCTCGGGCGTGCGATCGCTGACCCAGCACGGCCTGACGATCTTCCTTCCTCTCTACCTGGTCAACGAGCTCCATCTGCCGACCGCCGTGCTCGGCATCTATCTCACGGTCGTCCAGGCGTCGGGGATGGTCGCGACGCCCATTGCGGGCACGCTCTCCGACCGCATTGGTCCGAAGCGGGTCGCCACGGCGGGCATGCTCACCTCGAGCCTGATCCTGCTGGGGTTTGCCGCGGTGGACCTGGGGTCGGCGTTCGTTGCGGCGCTCGCGCTGTTGGGGTTCTTCGTGTATTCGATGCGCCCGGCGATCTTCCGCTGGGCGATCGGCGTCGTGCCGCGGCAGTATGAAGGCACCGCCGTGGGCACGCTGTTCACCACACAGGCGCTGTTCTCGACGCTGATGCCGCTGGTCGGCGGCGCCATCGCCGACCGCTATGGCCTGCTGTCCGTCTTCTACTTCATCGCAGGGAGCGTCCTGGTGGCGAACCTGGCCGTGTTTGCCGTGCCGGACCTGCGGCGTCCGGCTGCCGGTGAGGAAACGGTTGGGGGAGTGAAGTGATGCGGGCGGGCGGCGGTCCCCGCGGCGACCTCTGCCCCCTCGTCACGCGAAAGTCCGAACCACTGGAGCCGGTCGTGCAGCCTGGCGACCTCCCCGACGATGATGACGCCCGGAGGCTGGAGTGAGGCCCTCTCTGCGAGGGCGGCAATGCTCGCGATCGTACCGCTGACGGTTCGCTGAAGCGGCGATGTCCCGTCGGTCACCACGGCCGCTGGTGTGGAAGGGTGCGCGCCATGCGCCAGGAGCCGCCGGGTGATCTCAGGCAGCCTGTGAAGCCCCATCAGCACCACGAGAGTCGGCAGGCGAGATAAGGCTTCCCAGTCCAGGTCTGAGGCGCCATCGCATTCATGGCCCGTGACCACCGCGAAAGCGGAGGCGTACCGGCGGTGGGTGACGGGAATCCCGGCGAATGCCGGCACGGCCACCGCCGACGTCACGCCCGGGACGATCTCGAAGGGGATCCCTGCGGCGCGGAGCGCCTCGCACTCCTCACCGCCCCGGCCGAAGACAAATGGATCACCGCCTTTGAGCCGCACGACGGTCGAGCCGGCGCGGGCCCGGTCAATCAGCAGAGTGTTGATCGTATCCTGGGGGAACGCATGCCCACCGCCCCGCTTGCCCACGCAGATGCGCTCCGACCCGACCGGCGCTTCTTCAAGGAGGGCCGGATTCACCAGCGCGTCATACACGACGACATCCGCGGTCCGGAGCATGCGCAGCCCCTTCACCGTCATGAGCCCGGGATCGCCGGGACCGGCCCCGACGAGGTAGACGATGCCCTCGCGTCTTGCTCTCAGCGGTCTAGACACCGCGCACCATCTCCTTCTGCTCCGCGTCGTCCAACAAACCACGCACGCGCCGGCGTGCCCCTGCGACGTCACCGCGCCGGATGAACTCGAGGGCATCGGAGTCCACAATCCGATACCAGAGCGATGTACGGGCGGCGAAGCTCGGGACGCGCGCCGCCACCTCTGCGCGCAGGCGCCCGAGCAGATCGAGGAAGACGGCGAACTCAGGGCCGATCAGCGCGGCGAGCCGCTCACGCAGGCGGACGGCGAGGGCGGGGCTTTTGCCGCCCGTGGAAATGGCAATGGTGAGATCCCCCTGCCTGTAGATGGCGGGAGCGATGAAGGTACAGTGCGGCAGATCATCGACGGCGTTGAGGGGGATGCCTCGTCGCTCGGCTTCCTCCCAGATCGCGTGGTTGAACGCGCGATCGTCAGATGCTGCGATCGCAAGGAACATTCCCTCGAGGTCGCCGGTCTGGTAAGGCCGGCGCTTGAGGTGAATCGCACCCTGGACCGCCAGATCTTCCAGCGGGCGCGTGGCCTGCGCGCTCACCACGGTCACGCGCGCACCGGATTCGAGCAGCCCGGTCACTTTCTGTTCGGCGAGCGTGCCGCCGCCAATCACGACGCACGGCCGGGCTTCCAGATTGAGATGGATCGGATAGAAGGTCGTCATGCGCTAGGCTCCTTCCGTGGCCGCACCGCGCATCATCGCGGCCTCGTCGAGCAGCCGCTCAAGAAGGCTGTAGCTCTCCTTCTTGCGGAAGTTCAGACACGAGATGGAAATGGCGCGCCACAGGACTCCCGTGGAGATGTGTGCGTCCACCGAGGCGCCCAATGGCGGGATCTTCACACCCAGGGCACTGGCCATGAACACCGCGGCCCGCATGCCGGAACGGTTGACATAGCATTTGGTCAGAGCCCGGCGATTGTGCAGCAGGGTGACGCCCTCCTGCCGCTGACGCAGCGTGACCGTCACGCGGGATCTGGGGACCGAGATGACCTGCTCGGCGTACTCCAGCGCGTGTTTGCGGCTGATCGACATGGGCCCTCTCCTAGACGGCGCACTCACCCTCGCCGCGCTCCACCTTGAAAGGCATGTCCTTGCCCCAGTCCATGTACAGACGAAGCGTCTCTTCCTTCAGCGGGGCCACATCTCTGTAGGTGGCGGCAACGGCCTCAAACGGCTTGAGACCCACCCTGTCCACGAAGGAGTTGAACTCCTCGCCGTCCTGGCGGTGCTCTTTGTAGAAGGCCACGAAATCCCTGATGGCCTCGGGGACACGCCTGGCGGGAACTTTCACGCCGAGCCGCTGGCCGTGACGCGTGTCGCTGATGCTTCTGCCGCCGTAGTGTCCACCCAGAAGGATGTCGTAGGCGGGGATCTGCTCGCCGGACGGGCCTCGCATCGCGGCCCCCTGCAAGCCGATATTGGCGACGTGGTGCTGAGCGCATCCATTGGGGCAGCCGCTCATCTTGACATGAAGTTTTTGGATGAGCGGATCCTCCAGCAGGCCGTTCCACGACGCGAGCGCGTCTCTGATGGCCTGCCCCAGGCCCATCGAGGAAGTGATCCCCAGCTTGCAGCTATCGGTGCCGGGGCAGGCGACCACATCGGTGATGCCGTGGGCTTCCGGTTCTGCGAAGTCGATCTCCCCCAGGGCCTTCCACACGTCGTAGAGGTAGGCCTCGGGCACCCAGCGCAGGGCCAAGTTTTGCTCCTGCGTCGTCCGGGCGCGCCCGCCGGTGTACGTGCGCACGATCTTTGCCAGGGCGGGCCACTGATGGACGTAGACATCACCCAGGGGAATCTTGACGTAGACGATGTAGTACCCGCGTTGCTTCTGCTCGACCGCATTGGTGCGCTTCCAATAGAGGAACGCCTCGGGCAGGTCATGGCCGCGGGTGCTGCTGGCAGCGGGTCGTTGCGGCGGGACCTCGTGGTAGATCTCGTCCACGTCCATCAGAGGGGCCGGGTCAATGGGACCGATGGTCTGCAGCTCCTCATCCACCTGCGCCCTGAAGGCCTCGATGCCGATCTTGTCGATCAGCACCTTGATGCGGGCCATCATGCGATTCTTCCGCAGGAAGTCCGTCCTGTTGAATACGGCCCACACGGCCTGCGCGACCCGGAGATAGTCCTCGACCGGCACGAACTCGTAGAGCACCTTCGCAAGCCGAGGCATGATGGACGTGCCGCCGCCGACCAGGATTTTGAAGCCCCGCCGCAGCGTCCCGTTCTCCCCCCTGACCTGGGCGATCAGGGAGAAGTCATGAATGGAGGACGCCACCGCGTCATGCTCCACGCAGCCGGTAAAGGACGTCTTGAACTTCCTGGGAAAATCCTGGGTGAGCGGGTGACGCACGCCAAACCGTACATACGCCGCCAGGTACGGCGTGACGTCGAAGAGCTCGTCGGGGCAGACGCCCGCGGTGGGGGAGCCCACGACGTTCCGCACGGTGTTGCCGCAGGCTTCTCGTGTGGTCAGCCCCACCTCACCCAGCAGGCGCATCGCCTCGGCGCAGTCTTCAAGGCGCAGGTGGTGAATCTGAATGTTTTCCCTGGTCGTGATGTGGCCCTTGCTGAGTGGAGCGAATCGCTGTACCAGATTCCCAACCGCCTCGAACGCTTCAGGGGTCAGGATGCCGCCGGGGATCTTCACCCGGAACATCTGCGCATTGGGCTGGCGCTGGCCATAGACCCCCTGGCGGAGACGGAAGGGCATAAAGCGCTTGTCGTCCACCTCACCCGCCCGGAAGGCCGCCACTTCCTCCTCGAAGCGCCGGACCTCCTCCTCCATGTAGGGCACGATGCCTTTCTTGAAATGCCGGGAACGCGCCATGCTCTCCCGGTGAATCTCCTCTTGAGAGCGGGCCCTGTTGTGCTGTGCACCACTCATGCTGCGCCTCCTCTCACCAGGCACGACGCCCCTGCCACAGTGCGCTTTGCGCGCGTCGCTCCGTCAGAATGTGGGGTTCGGGTATCGCAGAATGGCGGAAGCCTCAAGCCTTCGCCGGTGAGTGGGGAGCAGAACTCCTCAGACTACTGAGAACGTGCGGGTGGCGAAGGCTAGCGCTGCCTCCGCCGCGGACAGATGCACTGACGCGGGGCGTACCGACCTGCTGCGCGGATGTTGCTGTGTGAAAGCGCGATTCGCATCCAACCAGCCAGTGTCGAAAATTAGGCTAAGAGTACCAACTCCCCCCGAATTGTCAAGGGCCTCTCGACTCGGGCTGCGGGAAAATGCCGGTCCGATCTATAACAGTTCTTGTATGAAGCCCTCGAAGATCGGTGACTCCAGTCGCCTGACGCTGCGCGCGGAGTACGGATCTGATCTCATTGTTGACGTGCTAAAGGTCCTCGGCATCGAGTATACGGCCCTCAACCCCGGCGCGACGTTTCGGGGTCTGCACGATTCCATCGTCAACTACGGGGGCAATCGGTCCCCCGAGCTCATCCAGTGCTGCCACGAGGAGATCGCGGTCGCAATCGCGCACGGCTACGCGAAGGCCGCCGGAAGACCTGCCGCCGCGATCGTCCACGACATCGTCGGGCTGCAGCACGCCAGCATGGCGATCTTCAATGCCTGGTGCGACCGCGTGCCCATACTGGTCCTGGGCGGCACCGGACCAATGGCGGTCGAGCAGCGC
The DNA here is from genome assembly GCA_050694895.1 of bacterium. Taxonomy (GTDB): domain Bacteria; phylum Sysuimicrobiota; class Sysuimicrobiia; order Sysuimicrobiales; family Humicultoraceae; genus JBQTJP01. The sequence goes on from JBOGSE010000033.1 coordinate 18,324, forward strand.
CGGCCCTGGATCGACTGGATCCACACCGCGCTGGTGCAGGGGCAGGCCGTGCGCGACTTCGTGAAGTGGGACGATCAGCCGGCCAGTCTGGCCTCGATCCCGGAGTCCCTGCTGCGCGCCTACCGTGTCGCCGTCACCGAGCCGGCGGGCCCGGTCTACGTGTGCTTCGATGCGGCCCTCCAGGAGATGCGGATGGCCGAGGACATTCCGGTTCCTCCGACCGGGCGCCATCCTTCGCCGTCGCGCCTGGCGGCCGATGAAGGCGCCCTCGATGAGGCCGCGCGCCTGCTCGCCGCCGCAGAGCACCCGGTGATCGTCGCCGAATACGTGGGGAGACATCCCGACGCGGTTCCGGCCCTGGTCGAACTCGCGGAGCTCCTCGCTGCTCCTGTGATCGACCTCTGTACCCACGGCCGGTTCAACTTTCCCAACACGCATCCGCTTGACCTGACGGGGGCCGAAGGCGACCTGCTCGTCTCCGCCGACGTCATCCTGGCGCTCGACGTGATGGATCTCTACGGCACTCTGTCGCGGACCGACCGCGTCACCCGCCGCGCCGCGCCGATCGCCCCGGAGGCGGCGAAGGTGATCCACGTCACGCTGGCGGATCTGGCGGTCCGCAGCTGGATTGCGGACTATCAGCGGATCACGCCGGTGGACGTGCCGATCCTGGCCGACACGTCGCTGGTCCTCCCCGCGCTGGTGGAGCGTCTTCGGACGCTTGGCAATCGCGCGCCGGGACGTGACGGCGATGCGCGCCGTGTTCGCTACGATAGTCTTCGCACCAAGCATGATGCGCTTCGCCGGACCGCGCGTGAGGCCGCCGAGCAGTCATGGCGCGACGCGCCGATCGCCCCGGCGCGGCTGGCCGCCGAAGTCTGGGACGTTATCAAGAGTGAGGACTGGGTGCTCACATACGGCGTGCTGGATGGCTGGGCGCGGCGGCTGTGGGACTGGACGCGGCCCGATCAGTACCTCGGCTACAGCGGCGGGGCGGGGTTAGGCTACGGTCCGGGCGCCGCACTTGGGGCCGTGCTGGCCCACCGCAACGACGGCCGGCTGTGCGTGGCGCTGCAGCCCGACGGCGACCTACTGTACAC
>JBOGSE010000034.1:0-2604 GCA_050694895.1 bacterium
TCGACACCGCAGTAGTAGAGGTGCTGCTGGGTATAGAATCTCATCGGGGCCTCCTCTTCGAGGGTTGGTAGCCACCGCCCAGCATACTCGCCGAGTGTGCTGAGGAGGAGGCCTCAATGAGTATCAAGGCGTTGGGCGGACTGCGACGGACGTTGGAGGCTATTCCGGGATCCGTTATAATGTAGTCCGTGATACGCTCGTTCCGGGACCGGGGCACTGAGGATCTCTTCGATGGTGCCGACACTCCCGCTGCCCGGAGAGCATGCCCTCGAGACGTTTGGCCGGTGGCCCGACGGAAGCTCGATCAGATCAACCGTGTCAGGAACCTCGTCGAGCTGGCCGTTCCCCCGGGGAATCGGCTGGAACGACTGCGCGGCGATCGAAGCGGGCAGCACAGCATCAGGATCAACGATCAATATCGGATTTGTTTCCTGTGGGAGGCTGGACATGCCTACGAGGTCGAGATCACAGACTACCACTGAGAGTCGAGCCGCAGCGCGACGGCCGGTCCGCTCACGAGAGCTCGTCGGTCGCCGGTTGCCTCGCCAGCGGCCACCCACACATCCCGGCGAGATGTTGCGCGAGGAGTTCGTGAAGCCCCTCGGCATCACTCAGTCCGAGTTGGCGGTCCGTCTGGGCATCTCGTTCCCCCGGCTCAACGAGATTATCCGTGGGAAGCGGGCGGTGACGCCGGACACAGCTCTACGGCTGGCACGGGTCCTCGGTATGTCGGCCGACTTCTGGCTCGGGTTGCAACTGGACTGGGATCTTTGGCACGCCATGCGCGGCTCGAAGGCGGAAGAGATTGCTCAACTTGAGCCTCTACGCACGCCGGTATGATCAGCCGCCCAACAGCGTGATGGAACCGCCGGGCGGAGGTTTCAGCGTTCTCAGTGAGCCTCACCCTGCTCCGAGGCTCCCCCGCCCGCGGCTCAGCGCGCAGCCGTTAGACGCACGGAAGTCGGACAGGAACCCCTAGCCTTGTGAGAAAGGACGTTAGGTGATACGTTTGGATGTACTGTTGGAGGTGAGACCATGCCGAAGCTCCCAGAGGTCATCCCGGTCACCGACCTGCGCCAGGACGCGGCCGCCGCTCTCAGAAGGGTTCGCTCGTCGAGACAGCCCCTCGTTATCACCCAGCGGGGCAGGGCCACAGCGGTCATGCTCAGTATCGAGGCGTTCGAGCAAGCGGAACATGAGCGACAACTCCTCCGCCTCCTGGCCCGTGGCGAGCGCGAAATCGCGGCAGGGCGAGGCTATGACCTCGAAGCTATCCTCCGAGAGGCAGATGCTCTTCTTGCACACGAGTCTCAGTGAGGATCCGCTTCACTCCGTCCGGCCGGTCTCAGTTCCTCGCCGCTTTGGCGTTCATCAGAAGAGACGACCCCGGTGCCGCGGCGAGGTTCAGGCGACGGACAGAGATTGCCCTGAGGAGACTCCAGCGCTTCCCTCGCTCCGGTCGGGTCCTGCCGGAGTTCCCCGAACTCCCCTACCGCGAAGTTCTGGTCGGGCGGTACCGCTTCTTCTACCGAACCGAGGGAGGAACTGTGTGGGTCGTTGCTGTCTGGCACGGCGCGCAGATACCAGGGGAGCCAATGGGATGATGTGGCGTCTAACTCCGGCCTGCAGCCGCCGGCGGGCGTCGGGCTTCCGTGACCTCGCCCTGTTGACTAGCGCCCGCCGCGGCTGAGCCCCGACCGTTGGGCGGCAAAGAATTGTTGACCCTGTAGCGGTCGCAATCGCGAGGGCATGATGAGAATCGGCGCTGAGGTGAAGAGTAGCCGCGGTCAACATCAGATTACGCTAGACACCAAGAATCAGGCGCACTCAATTCACATTTCGCCAAAGGCCACGGGGTTCGGATCGAGTGCCAACGGCGGTGAACTGCTGTTTCTGGCTCTAGCGACGTGCTACTGCAACGACATCTACCGAGAAGCGGCGAAACGCGGGGTCGCCGTCGAGCGCGTGGAAGTCGAGGTCACGGGTGAGCTCCAGTCACGCTGAGCCGCGTTGCAAGGCGGAGTTACACTCGGGATATCCGGCTTCTCTGGAGTTGCACAAGATCTATCGGGGTCTTGCCAGATGACGAGGCAAGGGTGGGCCGCCCGCCAGCCCGATCGGTCTTGCGCCGCCAGGAGCAGTGACCTGTGACCTCGGGCACGTCTTCCGAATTGCTGCATAGAACCGATCATCTTGTGTACGCAACGCCAGACTTGAACTCCGGGATCGCGGAGATTGAGATGCTCGTTGGCGTTCGCGCGACGTTCGGAGGCCAACACTCGGGTCGCGGAACCCGAAACGCCTTGATGGCGCTGGGTCCAGCGACGTATTTGGAAATCATCGCGCCCGACCCTGAACAGGCGCCACCCAAGACACCTCGTCCCTTCGGCATCGATCGCCTCAAGGAATCGAGGCTCGTTGCATGGGCAGCGAACGGCAAAGAGCTCGACCTCCTCAGGCGTGACGCCGCGAGTAAGGGGGTGGAACTCGGGGAAGTGTCTTCCGGAAGTCGGCAACGGCCGGACGGGGTTGTCCTCTCCTGGCGGTCTACAAATCCTCGAACTGAGGTGGCGGATGGCATCGTGCCATTTTTCATTGACTGGG